>NZ_CAMZCS010000005.1 GCF_947305105.1 uncultured Fibrobacter sp.
CTTCGGAAATGCCGTCCTGGAGCGGGCGGTTGCGTTCCGGGAAGGTGGTCGGAATGATGTGGTCCACCGTGGCGAACGTGCGTTCCGGGAACAGAACCTTCTGGCCTTCTTCGCGGAGCTGCGCAAAAGCCTGCGGGCTCGTGACTTCGTGGCAGAGGTGGAGCCCGATAAAGAGCTGGCACTGGCCGCTCGGGAGCTTTGCTACCGTGTGGCTTTCAAAAATCTTCTGATAGAGTGATTTTCCCATGATTATGTCTCTTTTTGTTTTTGGCGTTTTATTGCGGCACAAATATAGAATTTTACACGGGAAACTAAAGAGCGGTTTCTGGATATAATTGAATTATGGGGCATTGAATTGTGGGCTGTTCATTGATTGTCCGTGTCATTTTCTTATATTTTGGCTGTACTTACGAAAAACTTACAGAAATGTTGCTGGAACGGTTCTTCTTTCTATAATGTATAATTGCATGGATGTTTTTTCTCAAACCTCTCTATAAGGATAATCTTATGAATAGAATATTATGGGTTTCATCTGTTGCATTAGCAACCGCTGCGTGTTTGACCGCTTGCGGCGATGAGGTCACCGAAGTCTCGACCACGGGCGTTGCATCGGTTGCCAAGTTCAAGGATTTGGGCGAGTGTTCTGCCAAGAACGAAGGTGAACTGGTGTTCGTGAAGGATTCCGCAGCGGTGTTTCTCTGTGCAGATAGCGTGTGGAATGTGTTGAGTCCATTGGCAACGAACGATTCCGACGGCAGTGATGGCGCTGACGGGAAAGACGGCAAGAATGGTGCTAACGGAAAAGATGGCAAGGATGGTGAGAACGGAACGTCGTGTACGGCGAAAGCCCTCAAGGACAAGTCCGGTTTTGAACTCTCCTGCGGAGGCAAGGTTGTCGGAACCATTTCAAACGGAACGAATGGTCTGAAGGGTGAAGACGGGGCTTCTTGCGAGGGTAAGGAAAACGAGGATGGTTCCGTCACGATTTCGTGCGGAGGCGATGAGGTCGCTACCATCAAGAATGGCGTGGACGGCAAGTCCGCTTTTGAACTTTCCGGTTTCGAAGGCACCGAGGAGGAATGGATTGCTTCGCTAAAGGGTGAACCTGGTACAAGCTGCACGATAGCTGATGATGACGATGGTGTAGTTACTTTGCAGTGCGGCACAGGCGATGATGCCAAGACGACCAAACTCTACAAAGCGATGTGCGGAGCAATCGCTTACGATCCTGAGGTGAAGATTTGTGATGAATCGGGAAAATTGCTGACCAAGTGCGGCAAAGACGATAAAAAAGGATTTAATCCAGAAACACATTTCTGCTATGACGAAGCGGTTGGTCAGGCAATGCCGTTTTGTGCCGGAAAAACATATACAACTTTAGAATTCTGCTATCAGGGGAATGGCGTCTATCCTAAGTGCGGGGATAAGCTTTCGCCATATAATCCCAATGAAAAAATTTGCGTAAACAACAAAATTATGGACAGATGTGGTGACGTTGGGTATGATCCGGAAAACCAGATGTGCGATAAACGCGATCTTAAGGTCTATGGATTTGTGACTATCGGCAGTGGTGAAAAAGCTCAAGTATGGATGACGCAAAATTTGAACTACTATGATCCGTTAGACCCGACCCTTAAAGATAATAGTTGGTGCTATGAGGCTACCGATGGTGATCAGAAAACTGAAAATTGCGACAAATATGGTCGCCATTATACGTGGGCTGCAGCGGTTGGAAAGACTAGAGAGGAGTGTGGTGCTGAAGCTAACGGTTACTGCTTTAAAGATGATTACCGGGATGAAGATTTCTACGTTCGGGGCATTTGTCCCGCTGGTTGGCATGTTCCGAGCGTAACAGATTGGAAAACACTTGCAATTAACGTAGATCCAAGCATAAATGGTGTATGGAATGATTCCAACCACGCAAGTACGCCGCTCAAATCGAATACCGATGATTGGAGGACTGGTCGTGGAACAGACGATTATTCATTCTCTGCACTGCCTTTGGATTATAGGTCTATCGAAGGTGGATGGGGTAGGTATGGAGATAGGGCCTACTTCTGGACATCGGTGGAGGTCATCTGGTCTCATTCGTTCTATGTGATTCTGCCGACCGAACACAACATGATTATAAGCAACTCGTACAAAGACCATGGATTTAATGTTCGCTGTATAAAGGATAAGGATTAGCTTAATTCTTCCATAAAAAGAAATAACCCGCAGCCGATTGGTTGCGGGTTTTTCTCTCTCGTAAAATCGTTTGATTATTAGTACTGTTCCAACTGAGTGTCGAACTTGTATTTGTCTTTGTAGTAGGCAAGCATTTCGCCGACATTCTTGAAGCCTCCGTTGCGGGCGGCCTGGCGGATTTCGGGGTCGGAGCGCAGCATCTTGCGGAGTTCGGTATCGATATCCTTGAAGAAGAGGTCGTTGCTCGCCATGGCGACATGGTTCTGGTTGAAGTCCAGGTGGTAGCGGCGTTCGAGAGTCTGGAAGAGTTCGGACTGGCAGGCATTCTCGGGCGGCTTGCGGTGAGCGACCGGCAGGTAGCACTTTTCGATGTAAGCCTGCTTCATCTCGACAATCATCTGATCGATGGCGGGGATGTTGTGGTCGGAGTCATGGTTGGCGATCTCGACGGAGGGCTTTTTGACGGAGGCGCAACCCATGAGGATTGTCGCGGAGATGGCAAGCGTTGCCAGGATGCTTAACTTCATTTTCAATACCTTTTTGACTTTTTAACCTTTCTATCAATCCCACATTCAAAGTTATTTAAAGTACGGGGAAAAAACGATAGTAGAATTGTAAAATAAACGCAATAAACGGCCCGAATTTGTGATTATTTTCTGTTATTTGGCGTTTCTGTGACTAGGCTCACGGAGTGAGTCTTTTAAGGGGCGTGACGGCTATCACGGAGGGGTCGGTTTGAACATGTAGAACCATTTCATGGGGTCAATTACTTTATACTTAACTCCGCCGATGGTCTTGTCTCCGTTCTTCGAAATAAGGCCTGTAACGATGTGGGCGTGAGGCCCTGTAGTGCGTCCCGTAACGCCAATGGTCGCGATAGGGTCGCCGGGCATGACTTCTTGCCCGTCCAAGTAAAGCAGCTGGTCACAATGCATGAAGAGAATGACATCTTTTTCGCGCACTAGCCCGATAATCGTTCCGCCGTTCTTGTCGCGACTGGTCCACGCCTTTGCCGAGAACGGGGCGAGGATGCGCGCGCCCTTTTTGCTAGCAAGGTCGATGCCGTGGTGAAGTCTGTGCTTTGCTGTGGCTTCTTTGTAATAAAATTCAGTCAGGTAAGCGATGCTGTCGGTGACGATCGATGTCCAGTATTTCCAGGCGGCTCCGATGGAGTCGGCGGCTTCTTGGCCAAGGTTGTCCGGCCTCGAGAACTTGATGGTGGTGCCTTCGGGCGGGATATTGAAATTATCGGTTCGCCATGAATAGGTAGGGTAGTTGTTCTCTTCGAGAGTTGTTTCCACGTACTGCTGCACCATCTTGTCGGTCGTGATGATAGCATTGAAACGGCCAATGGCGTAACGGGCGATGCGTTGCAGCGATTCCTTGCCATCGAACGTAAATTCGAAAGACGGGGCGACGGTCAGGCTGTTGCGTTCCTGGATTCTGTTGCGCTCGTTCGAAATGGTTGCCGTGACCTTGGTAATTTTTGCGAACGGAAGCATGAACGCAATGAGCAAAAACAGTGGGAACAGCACAAGGAAAATCTTTGGAATCCCGTCGATCGGGTTCTTCTTGAGAATGCTTATCTTGTGCAAGTTGCTTACAGTATGGACAAACTTTTCCGGTTCGTTTGCGAAACGGCATCCCTTGAGTTTTTTCAACTTGAAGGGGCTTCTCTTTACTGCTTTCGCAATCGTCGGGTACTTTTTCTTGTCCGGCTTTTCGGGCACGTCCCAGAGAATGGCGCATTTCCCGATGTTCTTTGCATCGGCAAGGTAATTCGATGCTGTTGCCGCAGAATTTGCAGACAAAATAAGGAGCCTGCAAATAGAAAGTATTCTGTCGCATCCGCCGTTGATTTCGTCTGTGGGGAGGACGGCAATGACGTGCGGAATTTTCTTCTTAATTTGTTCGATATTGTGGAAGAAATTCCTGAACGAGTTCTCGTCTTCGGGAACGTGGCCTATCTTGGGCGTGATGAAGCCGCAGCCATCGTCTAACTGCGTCAATTCATCGATCAGCTTTTCGCCGAGTGGCTTCAAGAAAAGGTCGTCTGTCGAGATTGGGGCAGTCCCGTGATACCTGCTCGAAAGGTCGATAACAACAAAACGCGCGCCAGCGTTCAGCGCTAGCGCGAATTTTTGCAAGGCTTCGAAATCAATCTCCGTTTCGCTCGGGAAGGCAACTAGAGTCAATCCGCCTTGGTTATACAGGTAGTCGAGGACTTTCCTTTGCATAAATTAGGCTTTTGCGGAGCCCTTGGGATAAGTCACGCCAGAAGGGGGAGCCTTCACGAAGTTGTCCACCTGCATGTAGAGATCTTCGGGGGAGGCGGTCGGGTTGAAATAGATTTCCTGGTTGCGGTTCATGCTGCGGCCCTTGAGCGGTTCCTGGCGGCGCGGGCGAGAAACGACACCCAGCGGGAGCACTTCGAGCAGCGGGAGCAGGCCGAAATAGCGGAACAGGCTGAAATTCTTCTGCCAAGTCTGGCGTTCGGCCAGGATGGCGAATGTGCCTTCGAAGATTGTCCTGGACTGGAGCAGTTCATCGGAGGTCATGGTGACCAGTTCGTGGTTGGTGGGGAAGTTGTTTACGAAGTTGACGAGGTCGCCCTTGAGGTAGTTGGCGTCGCACAGAAATACGAATTTCATTGTGTGTCCTTGTTTTTTTGAATGTATGAGTGCAAAATAAATCTTTCTAGGGCATTTGTCACCTTATATAGACGCTTTTAACCCCTACTTTCGTCCTAAAAATTTTGATTTTACAAACATTTTACATATACAGCGATTTTTAGGGCGTAATCAGCTTAAAAATCCTTTATCAGTATTCTTTTTTACGGGGCTTGGCTTTGAATATTTTAAAAACTGCCTGAAAATTTTCGCTGTAAGTCGTTGAGTATCAATGAGTTACGCACAATCGTAATTTGCATTTTTTTACAAAAGGTGTCTTTTTTTTGCTAAAAACGAAACATATTTTACAATTTGACTTTTAAATACATTATATTTGGTGATTGTTATCACGTAACCGGTCAAGCGGTTCGTTAGAGTTTTTCTATCGGGTCGATAGTGTGAAACGATGGATTGCTTGAAATTATGTGTTTTAATGGGAGAACGTAAATGAATCGAATGAAGTCTATGGCCGCGCTGCTTGCCTCCGCTGGCGTCTTGGCATCTTTTGTAATCGCTCAAGATGGAAAAGGTGGCGCTGCTGCAGTTGAAAATAATGCTCCTTCCGTGAACGGCATTCCTGGTGAATCCATTCAGGAGGGCGGAAAGTTTGCTACGATCAAGTTGGATAGCTATGTATCTGACGATATGGACAAACCTGAACAAATCAAGTGGTCCGTATCCGGAAACAAGAAACTCAAAGTTTCCATCAAAGACCGCGTAGTGACGATTGAAACGCCGGATAAATATTGGAACGGCTCCGAAGATATCACTTTTGCGGCGACCGACACCAAAGGTGCGGTGGGTTCCGAAACGGTGAACTTCACGGTAGAGTCCGTTAACAATCCTCCGGTAGTCTCTGCGATTGCCGACCAAACTATCGACGAAGGCAAGCAGTTCAGCAAGATCAATCTCGACAACTTTGTCACAGACCCCGACCACCCGAAGGACCAAATCTTGTGGGAATTCGACATCCAACCGGTGGGCAAGGATCAAGCCGACGGCGACCTCAATGTTGAAATCGACCCGAAGCGCGTTGCGACGATTGTGATTCCCGACCCGCACTGGTATGGTACGGCAAAAATCAAGTTTACCGCGACCGATGGCGAATACGCAAGCGATTCCAAGACGGCGACCTTCACGGTCAAGCCGATTAACGACCCGCCCGTATTGCAGAAGATTCCGAGCCAGACGATCGAAGAGAAAAACGAATTCGAATCTATCTCCCTGTCCGATTTCGTTAGCGATGTTGATGACGACGTCTCCAAGCTCAAATGGTCTATCAGCGGCAACAAGGACCTCAAGTTCGATATCGACAAGTACGGTACCGCAAACATCAGGATTCCCAATGAATTCTGGAACGGTTCCGAAGCGGTGACCTTCACCGTGACCGACCCGGCCGGTGCATCCGCCAAGACGACGGCAAACTTCACGGTCAAGTCCGTGAACGACCCGCCGGAGTTCATCAAGGACGTTCCCGACCAGACGATTGACGAAAAGCAAGACTTCAAACCGGTCCAACTGGACCAGCTGGTCAAAGATCCCGACCACACTTTCGAACAACTTAAATGGACAGTTTCTGGCAATAAAGATCTCAAGGTTGCCCTGAACGGAAAGACTGCCACCATCGGTGTTCCGAGCAAGCTCTGGAACGGTTCCGAGACGCTCAAGTTCAAGGTTTGCGACCCGGCCGGTGCCTGCGCCGAATCTGAAACTCCGTTCACTGTGAACTCCGTGAACGACAAGCCGGAATTCGTGAAGGCTATCCCGAACCAGAACATCGACGAAAAGAAGCAGTTTGCAAAAATCAAGCTCGACGAATACGTGAAGGACGCCGACCACAAGCATTCCGAACTCTCCTGGGATGCCGACGTGAAGCACCAGGGCAAGATGCCGGAATCCGGCACGCTCAACGTGAACATCGACGAAAACCGCGTTGCTTCTATTGAAATTCCTGACACCTACTGGAATGGTGCTGCCGTGGTGACCTTCACCTGCACCGACCCGGATGGTGCTGCTGTCAAGCAGGATGTCACCTTCACGGTGAAGTCCATCAACGATATCCCGGTCTTCAAGAAGATTCCGGACCAGGCCATCGAAGAAAAGAGCGAATTCTCTTCTATTATTCTTGACGAATACGTGAACGATGCCGACCACGACCTCTCCAAGCTGAAGTTCGAAGTGACTGGCAACAAGGATATCAAGGTCAATGTGAACCAGAAGACCCGCGAAGTCTCCTTCAAGACTCCGAGCGAACTCTGGAACGGTTCCGAAACGGTGACCATCACCGCTACCGACCCGGAAGGCGGCAAGGCCTCCTCTGCATTCAAGCTCTCCGTGAAATCCATCAATGACCCGCCGGTCATGAAGGACATCGCCGAACAGTCTATCAAGGAAAAGGGCCAGTTCAAGCCGGTTGAACTCGACAAGCATGTCGAAGACCTCGACCACGGTAAGGACAAACTCAAGTGGACCATCACCGGCCAGCGCGAACTCAAGGTTTCTATCGATGCGAACCGCGTGCTCAAGGTGACTCCGCCGAGCCCGCAGTGGAACGGTTCCGAAACGCTCGTCATCAAGGTCACCGACCCGGATGGCGCTACCGACGAACGCTCTGTTGCCTACACGGTTGAATCCGTCAACGACGTTCCTGAATTCGTGAAGCAGATTGCTCCGCAGACCATCAAGGAAAAGGAACAGTTCCAGGTCATCAAGCTCGGCGAAATGGTTAAGGACGCCGATAACAAGCTGAGCGACCTCAACTTCGCTGTCACCGTGAGCCCGGCTCCTGGCGTGAAGAACAAGGGTGGCGACCTCACTGTTGAAATTGATGCTAACCATGTCGCCAAGATCCAGATCCCGAACAAGATGTGGAATGGCGCCAACGAAATTTCGTTCACCGTGACTGACCCGGAAGGTGCTAAGACCACGTCCAAGGCCGTGTTCACCGTGACCTCCGTGAACGATGTGCCGGTTCTCAAGAAGATTCCGGACCAGATGATTAGTGAAAAGATGCAGTTCAGCGACATCAAGCTCGCCGAACTCGCCTCTGACCCGGACCACAGCTTTGCCCAGTTGAAGTGGACCATTTCCGGCAACAAGGATTTGAAGGTCGAAATCAACAAGGACGGCGTTGCAACCGTCAAGGCTCCGAGCACCATGTGGAACGGTTCCGAAAAGATTTCCTTCGTCGTGACCGACCCGGAAGGCGCTTCTGCCAAGTCTGACGCTGTGTTCACCGTGAAGTCCATCAACGACCCGCCGGTCATGAAGGACATCCCGAGCCAGAAGATCAAGGAAAAGGAACAGTTCAAGACTATCGAATTGGATAACTTCGTTAGCGACCTCGACCACGACAAGTCTCAGCTCAAGTGGACCTTCAGCGGCCAGAAGGATCTGAAGATTTCTATGGACGCCAAGCATGTCGTGACGATTGCAACTCCGAACAAGTTCTGGCACGGTACCGAAACGGTGAAGTTCACCGTGACCGACCCGGAAGGCGCTACCGACAGCCGCTCTGTCACCTTCACTGCTGAATCCGTGAACGACCTCCCGGTCTTCACCAAGCCCATCAAGGACCAGACCATCCAGGAAAAGCGTGAATTCGCTATCATCAACCTGGGCGACATCGTGACTGACCCGGACCACAAGCCGGAACAGCTCTCCTGGACCTTCAATGTTGACGGTGCCAAGGGTGCCCCGAAGGGTTACACTCCGAAGCTCTCCGTCAAGGTGGACGACAAGCGCATGGCTCGCATTGTTATCCCGGACAAGTACTGGAATGGTTCTGAACAGATTACGTTCACCGTCGTTGACCCGGATGGCGGCAAGGCCAGCTGCGTTGCAGTCTTTACCGTGACCTCCGTGAACGATGCTCCGACCATCGGCAAGATTAACGACCAGGCTGTTGAAGAAAAACAGGAATTTGCTTCCTTCAACCTCGCCAACATCATCAAGGATCCGGACCACAGCTTCGGCCAGTTGAAGATCGAAGTGACTGGCAACAAGGACCTCAAGGTGAATATCGCCAAGGAAGGCGAAGTCACCATCAAGACCCCGAGCAAGATGTGGAACGGTTCTGAAAAGCTCACGTTCACCGTGACTGACCCGGAAGGTGCCAAGGCTTCTGCATTTGCAACCTTCTCCGTGAAGTCCATCAACGATCCTCCGATCATGAAGGAAATCGCGAACCAGACTATCAAGGAAAAGGGTCAGTTCAAGCCGATCGAACTCGACAACTTTGTCGACGACCTCGACCACCCGAAGAACAAGCTCAAGTGGAAGATTGAAGGTGCCAAGGAACTCAAGGTTTCTATGGACGCAAGCCACAAGGTGACTGTGACGCAGCCGAACCAGAACTGGCACGGCTCCGAAAAGATCAAGTTCACCGTGACTGACCCGGAAGGCGCTTCTGACAGCAAGACAGTTGCCTTCACTGTGGAATCCGTCAACGACGCTCCGGTGTTCGTCCGCGAACTCAAGGGCCAGTCTATCGACGAAAAGAAGCAGTTCATGACAATCAAGCTGGACGACCTCATCAACGACCCGGACCACGCCAAGAACGAACTTAAGTGGTACTTCGACGTGAAGCCGGTCAGGGCTGTTCCGGCCGCTGCTCCGGCCAAGAAGGGCAAGAAGAATAAGGAAGAAGCTGCACCTGCTCCGGCTGCGAACAACACGCTCTCCGTCAAGGTCGATGCCCAGCATGTTGCCACCATCGTCATCCCGAACAAGTTCTGGAATGGCGCTGCCGACATTACGTTTACTGCCAAGGACCCGGAAGGTGCCGCTGTTTCCAAGACGGCTCGCTTCGAAGTCCGCTCTATCAACGATCCTCCGAAGATTTCCGAGAAGGCTCCGAAGGGTGAAACTATCCGTGAAAACGGCCGCTTCACGACTATCGACCTCTCCAACCTCGCTACTGACCCGGATCACCCGGCTGCTAGCCTCAAGTGGACGTTTACCGGCAACAAGTTCTTGAAGATCAACCACCGTAAGGACAACACGGTCGAAGTCGCTCTGCCCAACCCGCAGTGGAACGGCAAGGAAATGATTACCTTCACCGTGACCGACCCGGAAGGCGCTTCTGCTAACCACAAGATGACCTTCGAAGTCACTCGCGTGAACGATGCCCCGAGCTTCGTCAAGAGAATTCCTGACCAGAAGATCAAGGAAGGCGACAAGTTCAAGCCGATCCAGCTCGACGATTTCGTGAAGGACCCGGATAACAAGCCGAACGAACTCAAGTGGAAGGTTTCTGGCAACCAGAAGCTCAAGGCTGAAATTTCTGCCAGCCGCGTGCTCACGGTTTCTGCTCCGGATCCGCACTTCTGGTGCGCTCCTGAAATGGTCGTGATCGAAGCCACCGACCCGGAAGGTGCTTCCACCTCCGCGACGATTACCTTCGAAATCACCTCCGTGAACGACGCTCCGGTGCTCAAGGACATCCCGAACCAGAAGATTCGCGAAAAGGGCGAATTCAAGGATATCGACCTGAACAAGTTTGTGCATGACCCGGATCACCAGAACCACGAACTCAAGTGGAGCGTGAAGGTGACCAAGGTCGGCGCTCCTGAAAAGAAGCCGGCTCCGCCCAAGAAGCCTGCTCCGAAGAAGGCCGCCAAGAAGGGTGCCAAGGCTGACGAAAAGGCCGAAGAGAAGGAAGCTGCTCCGGAACCGAAGCACGACGATCTCGAAGTCGAAATCGACAGCAGGAACATTGCTCATGTGAAGCTCCCGTCCAAGTTCTGGAACGGCGAACGCAACGTTATCTTCACCGTCGAAGACCCGGAAGGTGCCAAGGCAAGCAAGACTGTGAACTTCCTCGTGGAATCTGTGAACGATGCTCCGGAAATGAAGGTCATCAAGACGCAGACCATCAACGAGAAGGAAAAGTTCAAGCCGATCGACCTGAACGGCATTGCTAGCGACCCGGATCACCCGGTCAAGAGCCTCAAGTTCGAAGTCAATGCGACTCGCCAGCTCAAGGCTTCTATCGACAAGCTGAACCAGTTGTGGGTCTCTACTCCGGACAAGTTCTGGAGCGGTTCCGAAAAGATTACTCTCACCGTCCGTGACCCGGAAGGTGCCAAGGCTACCCAGCAGATTCTCTTCGAAGTCCTGCCGGTCAACGACCCGCCGGTCGTGAAGTCTATCGCTGGCCAGAGAGTCAAGGAAAAGGAAAAGTTCGAGCCGATCGACCTCTCCAAGGCCGCTGTCGACCCGGATAACAAGCCGAACGAACTCAAGTGGAGCGTTACGGGCAACAAGGACCTCAAGGTGGATATCAGGGGTACTCGCGCCATGGTGCTCACTCCGACTCCGAACTGGTATGGCAAGGAAACCCTGACCTTCACGGTGAAGGATCCGTCTGGTGCCAGCGCATCGACCAACGCCACGTTTGAAGTGGTCGCCGTGAACGATCCTCCGATTCTCAAGCCCATCCAGCCGTTCATGATCGAAGAAAAGAAGACGTTCGCTCCTGTGGACTTCTCCAAGATGGTCAAGGATCCGGATAACGCTCCTGAAGAGCTGACCTGGTCTCTCGACGATGCAAGGCCGATGCCGATCAAGACCAAGAAGGGCATCGTGATGAAGATGGGCAGGCCCAGCGTCAAGCATGAAATCAACTTCAACATCGACGAAAAGGGTGTCCTCACCGCCGAAATCCCGAACAAGTACTGGAACGGTACCGAAATTGTCACCGTCAACGTATTCGACCCGGCTGGCGCAAAAGCCTCCATCGATGTCAAGTTCGTTGTGAAGCCCGTGAACGATCCTCCGACCGTGAAGGAAATCCCGGGCCAGGAAACTCTCGAAGGCAAGGGCTTCAAGCCGATCAAGCTCGACGAATTCGTGACCGACCCGGATAACAAGGTCCACGAAATCCGTTGGAAGGTCACTGGTGCAAAGAACCTCGACGTGATGATTTCTGGCGGCCGCGAAGCCGTGATTAGGCCCAAGAAGCAGGATTGGTTCGGCGAAGAAACGCTCGTGTTCACCGCTACCGACCCGGCTGGTGGTTCCGACAAGACTGTTGCCAAGTTCGTCGTCAAGCACGTGAACTCCGCACCGGTTATGCGCGATATTCCGGACTTCACCATCAAGGAAGACGACCGTCAGGGCGTTATCGCAGTCATCAAGCTCGACCAGTATGCCCGCGACAAGGACAACCGCTTCGAAGAACTCAAGTGGTCCTTCACTGGCAACAAGTACCTGCAGGTGAACTACGAAAAGTTCAAGAAGACTGTGACTATTTCTCAGCCGCACGAAAACTGGAACGGCAAGCCGGAACGCATCACGTTCACGGTGACCGACCCGGAAGGTGCCAAGGCTAGCAGAGCTGCTCTCTTCACGGTGATTGCCGTGAATGACCCGCCGGTTGCTGTCCCGCACACCTACATGACCCAGGAAGGCGATGAACTGACCGTTCCCGCATCCGAAGGCCTGATGTCCGGTGTCAACGATCCGGATGGCGAAAAGCCGGTCGCTGTCGCTCTCGTCCAGAAGCCGCGCAACGGCAAGATTACGCTGAACGAACGTGACGGTTCCTTCACCTACATGCCGAACAAGGGATTCAGCGGCCTCGACGAATTCACGTTCAAGGTCCGTGACCCGGGTGGAATGTTCTCCAAGATTGAAACTGCCGAAATCAACGTCAGCTTCAAGATGAAGGACCTCCGTGGCGGCGACAAGAAGAAGGAAGCTCCGAAGGCTGAAGAACCGGCCAAGGACAAGGACGACGATAACGCCGACCAGCCCAAGAAGAAAAAGAGAAAGAAAAAATCCTAATCTTCGATAAAGCTATCGAAAAAGCCTTGCAGACTAAAAGTCTGTGAGGCTTTTTTTATAAGACACTTGTAGCGCGCCCCCGTGTGTCGCGTATAAAAAAAAAGCCCGGCGCAATGGCCGGGCTTCGTGCATTCAATTTTTAGAAGCTTACTTCTTTTTCTTCTTTGTCTCGAGCCATTCGTCGAAGGTGATGCTCCTGTCGAGCACTCCGTTCGGCGTGAGTTCCAGGACGCGGTTCGCGACGGTCTGCACGAATTCGTGGTCCTGCGAGCAGAAGATAATCGGGCCCTGGAAGGCGGTGAGGCCGTTGTTGAGGGCGGTAATTGCTTCCAAGTCGAGGTGGGCGGTCGGTTCGTCGAGCAAGAGGCAGTTCGCGTTGCTGAGCATCATGCGGCTGAGCATGCAGCGCACCTTCTCGCCACCGGAAAGGACGTTTGCCGATTTCAGGGCTTCTTCGCCGGTGAAGAGCATACGGCCGAGGAACCCGCGGATGAATGTTTCGTCCTGTTCCTTGCTGTACTGGCGCAGCCAATCCACGAGGGAGAGGTCCGTTCCGAAGTAGGCGTCGTTGTTCTTGGGGAAGTAGCTGTAGCTGATGGTGTTGCCCCACTTGAGCACACCTTCCGGGCACTTGGTCTCTTCGGCAATGAGCTGGAAGAATGCCGTCTTGAGCGTGTCGTATTCGCCGACGAGCGCAACCTTGTCGCCACTGTTCAGGCTGAAGTTTAGCCCTTTGCAGACGATTCCGTCGCCGCCGTCGATGTCGGCGTTTTTGACTTCGAGCACAATTTTGCCCGGTTCGCGGTCCATCTTGAAGTTGACCCACGGGAACTTGCGGCTGGAGGCCGGCATTTCCTCGACGGTCATCTTGTCGAGAAGCTTCTTGCGGCTGGTGGCCTGCTTGGCCTTGGCAGCATTCGAAGCAAAGCGGCGGATGAACGCCTTCAATTCTTCAATTTTTTCTTCGGCGCGGCGGTTCTGGTCCTTGCGCTGTTTCTGGGCGAGCTGGCTGGCTGCGTACCAGAATTCGTAGTTACCGCCGTAGATGTTGATTTTGCCGTAGTCGATATCGCAGGTGTGCGTGCAGACCGCGTTGAGGAAGTGACGGTCGTGGCTCACCACGATGACGATGTTCTCGAAGCGTTCGAGGTAGTCTTCGAGCCAGCCGACGGTTTCCAGATCCAAGTGGTTCGTCGGTTCGTCGAGCAGCAGGATGTCCGGGTTGCCGAACAATGCCTGGGCGAGGAGGACGCGGATTTTCTGGCCGCCGTCAAGGTCTGCCATGAGGCTGTAGTGGAATTCTTCGGGGATGCCGAGGCCCTTGAGGAGCACCGCAGCGTTGGAGTCGGCTTCGTAGCCGCCGATTTCGCCAAAGCGTGTCTCGATTTCCATCGCCTGCATGCCCTGTTCTTCAGTCATTTCGGGCAGCGCGTAGAGTTCGTCGCGCTTCTTGCCGAGTTCGTAGAGCTCGGGGAAACCCATCATGACGGTTTCGAGAACGGTGTTCTGTTCGTAGGCGAAGTGGTCCTGCTTGAGGACGGCGATGCGTTCGCCCGGATCCTTGGTGACCTCGCCGGTGTTGGGCTCGAGTTCGCCCGAAAGGATCTTGAGGAAGGTTGACTTGCCGGCGCCGTTCGCGCCGATGACTCCGTAGCAGTTGCCGCGCTTGAAGGAAAGGTTCACTTCCTTGAAGAGGACGCGGCTACCGTATTGAAGACTGACATTAGAGACGTTGAGCATGTTGTTTAGTAGGAAGTTGGAAGTAGGAAGTTAGAAGTAGAAAGTAGACAGGTTTGTTGGAAGTAGGTAGTAGGAAGTTAGAAGTTACTGTCTACTGTCTACTTCCTACTGTCTACTCTCCGCCGAAGCTATGCTTCGGCGTTCGCTTTTTCCAGTTCGCGGGCGTTGATGATGAGCATCTGCAGGCGGTTCTCGATGTTTGCGAAACTCGTATCGGGGTCGTAGTCAAGCGAAAGAATCTGCACGTGCGGGCAACGTTCCTTCACGGCCTTGGTTAGGCCACGGCCACTGATATGGTTCGCGAGGCATGCGAACGGCTGCAAGATGACGTAGCTGTTCACGCCGTGCTTCGAATTGTAGAGAATTTCGCCTGGGATGAGCCAGCCTTCGCCCGTGTTGTAGGTCGGGTCGATGATGTCCCTGACGTAGTTCCTCAGCTCGTAGCAGTCGGCATGGTGTTCGTAGAGCTTGAACGCTTTCATCAGTTCCTGCACGCAGTTGTATGCGTAAGTGTAAACCTTCGCTGTGATGCCTCCTTCGAGGCGGTCCATGATGGGGTTCGCGGAGAACCCGCGGGTCACCTTTTCGGCGCGCACCACTTCGTCGACGCGGAAGAAGTCGAGCATTCCCGGCAGGTAGACTTCCATGCCGTTGTCCATCAGGTATTTTTCCACGAAGCCGTTGGCGCTCGGGTGGTAGTTCATGAGGATTTCGCCGAGCACAGCCACGCGCGGCTTGCGGATGCCCTTCTTGCGGTCTTCAGTAATTTCGATCGCGTTGAAGGCTTGCACAGCAGCGGCAAACATGTCGAGGACCTTCTTGGGCAGGCGGAGTTCGCTCTTCTTGAGCTGGCCAGCCATGCTCATGATGAGCGGCATCCAGTGGTCATAGACCTTCTGCGTATCGCCCTTGTTCACTTCGTAGGGCAAGACTGCACGGTACATCGTCTCGATGGCGTCCATGAGGACGATGCCCCACAGCATGTGCAGGCGGAAGTCGAGACCCACGGTAAAGCCTGGGTGCATTCCCTTGTAGTCGGTACCCGTCGTGATAATAGTGACGTCCTTGAAGCCTGCTTCGTCGAGGGCCTTGCGGGCGAGCACCGGGTACTGCACTGCACGGCAGTTTTCGCAGTTCTTGGCAAGGCACATGGAGACTTCGGTCTGCTTGACTTCGGGGTGGTTCACGAGCCACTTGAGGCATTCGCCGATGTTCACCTGGCAGGGGAAGCAGATATCGTTGTGGACGAACTTCTTGCCGAGCTCGATGGCTTCCTTGTCGGCCACGGGCAGGTTCTCGGCCATGAATCCCTTCGCCTTGACGTATTCGCCAGCAAGGACGGAGAATGCCGGAGAAAGGTTCGGCGTCAAGATGCGGCGGCGCTTCTTGTCTTCTTCGACGAACGGCGTGTGGTAAAGCGGTTCGTGGCTTTCGGGCTTGTCGGGCAGGTTGGCTGCGCGGCGGGCCTTCACGGTCTCGATGAAGCTCTTGATGCGGATGCCTACGGGGCCGCGGGCGTCGCCTTCGTCGAGCTTGAGCATGAGCATTTCCTTGTTGGAATCGCGGTGCATCATGCGCATCATTTCGTCGGTCAAGATAGAGTCGTGGCCGCAGCCGAAGCTCACAATCTGGGCAAGTTCGATGTTCGGGTCCTTGGAGGCGATCATCGTTGCGCCGATCATGCGCAAGTGGAAGGTGTTCTTGATCTCGATACGGGTGTGGTTCGGGACATCCTGGTCGTATACGCCGGGGAGCGATTCCGTGGTGAGCACGGGGATGCCCATCGCGGTGAAGTGGCTTGCGATGTTGTGGTTGATGAGCATGTCCGCATGGTACGGACGGCCAGCAATCACCACGGCAAAACTGTTCTTTGCGCGCACATCGTCCAAGACTTTCTGGCCTTCTTCCAGGAGCGTCGTCTTGTAGCAGTTGAGCGCCTTCTCGCCTTCGTCTATGGCTTTGTTCAAAAGTTTCTTGTCAAGCTTCCAGTTTTCGTGGAACCATTCGATGGTCTGGCTACGGCGAAGTTTGGCGTTGAACCAGTGGAAAATCGGCTGGTCCATCGGCACGCCGTAGTTCTTCTCGGGCTCGTCGGTGTTCTTGCAGACGTTGGGGTAGGCCTGCACCACGGGGCACACGGAAGTGGCGGTAAACTTGGTGTGGTCACTCGGGACTGCGACCATCATCGGGAAGAATATGCGGTCGACCTTCTTCTCGATAAGGCTGAGTACGTGGCCGTGCACGAGCTTGGCCGGGAAGCAGACGGTGTCGGAAGGCACGCTGTGGAGGCCTTCTTCGAACATCTTATAGTCGCTCTGGCGGCTCACGACGACGGTGTAGCCGAGGCTCGTGAAGAAAGCTTTCCAGAAGGGGAGGCTTGCCCAGAATTCCAGCACACGCGGGATACCGATAGTCTTGCCCGTGTTTTCGACAAGCTTGGCCGGTGCGTAGTCCTTCACCAAGAGCTGGTTCGTGCGCTTGATCATGTCGGGCACGGAGAGCATCTTCTTGTTGATTTCGGCGATGAGCGCCTTCGTTTTCGGGTCGTTCGGGTCGGCGGTGACTTCGCCGCGTTCGCAACGGTTGCCCGTGACAAAGCTCTGGCCGTCGCTGAACGTGACGATGGTGCGGGAGCAATGGTTGGTGCAGTACTGGCAGAGCTGGCCCGGCTGGTTGTGCCAGCTGAAGGTCTTCATGGCTTCGAGGCCGATGAACTTGCTCTGGACGTTCGGATCGGCGGCACGCTTTTCTTCCATGAATTTCTTCGTGAGGAGTGCGATACCGATAGCGCCCATTTCGCCCGGGCGTTCCGGACGGATGGCCTTGAGACCCGTGTACTGTTCGAAGGCGCGGAGAACGGCGTTGTTCTTGAACGTACCGCCCTGCACCACGACCTTCTTGCCGAGGGTGTTCAGGTTACGGATACGGATAACCTTCGTAAAGACGTTGTTGATAATGGAGCGGCAGATACCCGCGATGATGTCTTCGGGCTGCTTGCCGTCGCGCTGTTCCGTGATGATGGAACTGTTCATGAACACGGTGCAGCGGCTGCCGAGCTGCGAGGGGCTCTTGGCATTGAATGCGAGTTCGGCAATCTTTTCCATCGGGATGCCGAGGCTGCGGGCATACGTTTCGATGAACGAACCACAACCCGAGGAGCAGGCTTCGTTCAGGATGATGCCGGTGACCACGCCGTCTTGCACGGAAATGGCCTTCATGTCTTGGCCGCCGATATCAAGGATGAAGCTCACGTCGGGGCAGAGGCGCTGGGCGGCGTTCGCGTGTGCGACCGTTTCCACGGTATGGTAGTCGGCATGTACGGCTTTGGCAAAGAGCTGTTCGCCGTAACCGGTGGTGCCCACACCCAAAATATTGAGCTTGCAGCCGTATTCCTCGTAGCGGTCGGCAAGTTCGTTCATGGCGCGCTTCAAGACGGCGAGCGGTTCACCGTCGTTGCTCGCGTAGAACCCGTCGACCACGTTGTCCTGCTCGTCGAGGAGCACGAACTTCGTCGTGGTGGAACCAGCGTCGATGCCCAGGTACACGTTGAGCGTGGTACCGGAGGCAGGCTGCGGGTAGTGGTTGTCGGCCATCTTGTGTTCTTCGAGGAACATCTTGTATTCGGTGTCGTTCTTGAAGAAGAGGTCGGCGGCCGCCTTTGCCTTGTTTTCGGCCTGGCGGGTTTCGTTAAAATGCACGAGGGCGTCGAGGGAGCCTTCCATGCGGTACTGGCATTCCTGATCGGCGAACATGGAGCCCAGCGAAAGGGCTGCACCCATGGCCACGAGCACTTCGGAGTGTTCCGGCACGATGGCCTGCTCGTCGGAGATACCCAGGCGTTCCTTGAACGCACGCACGAGGGTCGGGTTAAACGTAAGGGGGCCACCCTCGAAAATCACGGGCGGCTTGATTTCCATGCCCTGGGCGAGACCGCCGATGGTCTGCTTGGCGATGGCGTGGAAGCTCGAAAGGGCGATGTCTTCCTTGGCGACACCGTTGTTGAGCATTGGCTGGATGTCGGTTTTGGCGAACACGCCGCAACGGCCCGAAATCTCGTAGACCTTCTGGCCACGCTTGGCAAAGCCCTCGAAGGCTTCGGTCTTGATGCGCAGGAGTTCGGCCACCTGGTCGATAAATGCGCCGGTACCGCCTGCACACACGCCGTTCATGCGCATGTCAGAGGCAATGAGCTTGCCCGTGGTACGGTCCTTCTCGAAGAAGACCACCTTGGCGTCCTGGCCGCCCAGTTCGATAGCGACACGGGTATCGGGGAATGTGGCACGGACAGCAAGAGCGTTCGCGACGACCTCTTGCACAAAGAATGCACGCGTGGCTTCGGCAAAGGGCTGGCCGCCGCTACCGCAGAAGGCTACCCTGAAATTCTTGCCTGGGAAAAGGCCGTGGGCTTCACGAAGCACCTCGTGAACCTTCTGGGCCTGCATGGCATTGTGACGCTGGTAAGTATAGTGTAAAAGCTTGGATGTCTCGGGATCGACGACCGCAATCTTCACGGTGGTGGACCCAACGTCCACGCCGACCCATAAATCATTCTTAGAAATGCTCATAGTGGGCGTAAAGATAGAAAAAATAGGCAGTTAACAGAATATTATAAGAAAGGAAAACCGATAAGAAGGGCGAAAACGGGGATAAGCGTTTTTTGCCTGGAACTATTGGGAAAGGGTAAAGGGTTAATAATCCATTACGCAGCGGACGGAAAAGCCATTAGTTTTTGCCATATAATCCCATTTTGGATTCGAAACAGATGGTCGGCTTTGAGATGATGCATAAGTGTTCTTATAAGAATTTTGACCACTTTCCTCAGGATAAAACCAAAATGTACTTTCATTCAAATTTGTAAATTGATAATCCCAGTTTTCGCCAGCGCCAACAAGGCTGAAACCCGTAGTATTATATCCACCAAAGCCAAATGTAGAACGAGCGCCTTCAACACCATGCGTATTTCCATTGCTATGGATAACGATATAAAAATCGTTATAAGTCAACAGGCGCCATCCATCGGGGCAAATTCCTTGGTGATTCGGTTGTATCAAGTCAGCGCAATTTTTAGTGTTACATTCACTCGGCAGTTGCATCATCTCTGCCCACTGATAAAGTCCACCATAATAATGGCAATTTAAGGTGTCATCATCATAGCAATAGCGTTCAATTTTAAAATCATCTGTTTGGTCCATTACACCCCAAATCATTTCGCCGATATTTAAATTTTCAGCCATCGCATAAATTGTAGAGCTTTTTCCAAGGGTATCAACACCTTCAAACTTTAGATACTTGTAAGTGCGATTATTACGAGAATCTGTAAATTCCTGATATTGATCTGCATAATCAGCCAAATTAAATGGCTGCCATAATCTACTACTGCTCGACATTATAGCCGAACTGCTTGATACAGTCTTTCTACTCGATGACGACTCGTTAGCACTGGAAGATGAAACGGATGAATCTTTTTTGCTACTAGATGAAGATTTGTCGCTTGATGACGAAGCTGCATTATCGCTACTGGTTTCTTCGCTCGTATTAGATTCCTTGTTCGGAGAAGTGCCGCTATCATCGCTGCAGGCGGAGAAGGCAAAAGACAATAGAATCAGGAAGATAAGGGAACGCATGTGGTAAATATAGATAAAAGGCACGAGGCTCCAGGCACGAGAATAGAGACTAGAGATTTGAGGCTAGTGAAAAGAATCACGCACTTCGTGCGTCAATAAAAGACGGCGAAGCCGTGATATTTCTCTCTAGCCCCTAGATCCTAGCCCCTAGATTCTCTGATGGAGATTGCTTCAGGGCTTTCACCCCTCGCAATGACAATTTTTTATAGGCACGAGGCTCCAGGCACGAGGCGCGAGAATAGAGCTTAGAGGCTAGTGAAAAGAATCACGCACTTCGTGCGTCAATAAAAGACGGCGAAGCCGTGATATTTCTCTCTAGCCCCTAGATCCTAGCCCCTAGATTCTCTGATGGAGATTGCTTCGGGGCTTTCCCCCCTCGCAATGACAAATCCACTTCCTACTTCCTACTGTCTACTTCCTACTTTCTCAAAGCTCAAAGCGCAGCGCCCTCGCCGCTCCTTTCCTCCAAATGCACCGTCCGTTGCGGGAAGGGGATTGTGATGCCAGCAGCGTCGAAACGCTGTTTTACCTCGTCCGTGTATTTCCACGTGAGGTCGAAATAATCGGAGTTGCGCACCCATGCCCTGAAGGTCACGTTCACGGAACTGTCTGCCAGCGCCGAAACAAAATATTGAGGGCAAGGGGTTTTCAGGAACAGCGGTTCGTTTTCTACTAGGTCCCGCATGATGGCCAGCGCCTTGTCCGTAGAATCTCCGTAATCGATGCCTACTGTAATTTCGATTCGCCGTGTCGCGTTGCGGCTGAAGTTCACGATGGGGCTACCCCACAGGGAACTGTTCGGAGCCGAGACGTAAAGACCATCCAGCGAAACAAGCGTCGTGCTGAACAGCCCGATTCCCTTGATTTTGCCCTTGATGGAACCACATTCGATATAATCGCCCGACTTGAACGGCCTGAGGAACATGAGCAGCAAGCCGGATGCGATATTGGAAAGCGTATCTTTAAGTGCAAGGCCCACAGCAAGGCTCGCCGCACCCACCATAGCCACAAGCCCCGCCGTGTTCACCCCAATAATGTGGAGCACCAGCAAAAGCGTGATGACATAAATAGTGTAGGCGAAAAGAGAATACACCAAAGGGCTCGCCGCCGGATCCAACCGGTGCTTTTCGGCGCGTGCAATGAAAATCTTCAACAGTTTCAGCGATACTTTGGCCAAAACCAATACCAGGAGAACAAGCAGAAGGCGCTGTAGCAAGGATTGCGGCTCTAAAGCTTGTTGCAGTGGAGTGATAATCCAGTCTTTTACGATATCTTTATTGTTTTCCATGAAAAGAAATATAGGAAAAGGCGAGCCATTCCGCAGACAATTTTTATATTGTAGCTGTGAGCAATGAGCGATGAGGTATGAGGTGAGAGGCTAGATACTAGAGACTGGAGGCTAGTGAAAAAGAATCACGCACTTCGTGCGTCAATAAAAGACGGCGAAGCCGTGATATTTCTCTCTAGCCCCTAGATCCTAGATTCTAACCCCTAACCCCTAACCACTTCCTACTGTCTACTTCCTACTCTTTATCCCTAACCACCAACCACTAATCACTAACCACTAATCACTAACCACTCCAACATGAACTATCTCGGACTTGATTATGGCGATGAATTGAGTTATTGTTTCTTTGCGAACGATTGCGAACGATATGGACGCCATTACGAATGGTCTGCTGCGGTAGATTCCTGGATTCTTACCCAAAGGCCGTGGCAATCCATCTCGCATCCCACATTTTTTTAACAACATAATTCCTAAAAGGAAAAATTCATGAAAAAACTCTCACTCCTCATACCTCTATCCTCATTCCTTCTCTTCGGTTGCGACGAGACGACCAACGTCACCGAGACGACTGGCCCGACATCGGTCGCGAAGTTCAAGGACCTTGCCGAATGTACCGATGAAAACGAGGGCGACCTCGTGTACGTGAAGGATTCTGCGGCGGCGTACCTGTGCGCCGACAGCGTATGGAACGTATTGAGCGCCTCCGCCGCGGATGGCTCCGACGGAAAGGATAGTTCCGACGGTTCTGACGGTAAGAACGGCGAAAACGGAACGTCGTGCACGGCGACTGCGTTGAAGGACAAGTCGGGGTTCGAGCTGACTTGCGGTGGCAAGGTTGTCGGAACGATTACGAACGGTACGGACGGCGAAAACGGAACGTCGTGCACGGCGACTGCGTTGAAGGACAAGTCGGGGTTCGAGCTGACTTGCGGTGGCAAGGTTGTCGGAACGATTACGAACGGTACGGACGGCACCAACGGTTTGAATGGCGAGAACGGAACCTCTTGCAAGGGCAAGAAGAACAAGGACGGCTCCGTGACGATTTCGTGCGGAGGTAAAGAGGTCGCTACTATCAAGAGCGGCGACGACGGCAAGTCGGCCTACGAGCTGTCAGGATTCGAAGGTACCGAAGAGGAATGGCTTGAAACGCTGAAGGGTAAGGATGGTGCAAATGGTGAAAACTGCACGTCCGAAGAGAAGGAGAATGGTGTCGTTACGCTGAAATGCGGCGATGAAGACGCCGTGACGCTGTACAAGGCAGTGTGCGGAAATCAGCCGTTTGACCCGTCGGAAAAGTTCTGCTATGGATTGAAACTGTACGACTTTTGCGATGGCAAGGTTTACGACCCGGAAAATCAATTCTGCTATGGATTGAAACCGTACGACCTTTGCGATGGCAAGGTTTACGACCCGGAAAATCAATTCTGCGCAATGCGTGGCGATGATGTTGAACGTGTCTACAAGAAGGTGACCATCGGCACGCAGACTTGGATGGCGGAAAATTTGAACTACCAGACCGAAAACAGTTGGTGCGGTGGCGGAAGCGGAACTACGGAAGGCAACTGCGAAACCTACGGTCGCCTTTACACATGGGCCACGGCTATGGGCATGGACGAGTCCACGTGCGGCATAGGCTACGAATGCGACCTTGACACGGGCGATGTGCAGGGCGTATGTCCCGACGGCTGGCATTTGCCGAGCAAGGCGGAATGGGAGGCTTTGTTCACCGCAGTGGGCGGTGAGTACACAGCAGGCCGGAAACTCAGGGGTACAACACTCTGGAAAGCGGATGACTACGTCACCAACGAGGACGCCTACGGCTTCTCTGCGCTCCCTGCTGGCAAAAAGTACTACTATGGCGACTTCAGCGATGCTGGCGACATCGCCTACTTCTGGAGTGCCACGCAGTACGATGAGGACGACGCCTACTACATGACCATGCACTACGACGCCGACAACGCGTACTTCCTAGACTTCTACAAGTACATCGCCTACTCGGTTCGTTGCCTCGAGAACTCCAACTAGGGGCGCATAGCGCCACTAGAAAACCCTAGCAGATAATTCCTAAAAGGGGAAATTCATGAAAAAACTCTCACTCCTCATACCTCTATCCTCATTCCTTCTCTTCGGTTGCGACGAGACGACCAACGTCACCGAGACGACTGGCCCGACATCGGTCGCGAAGTTCAAGGACCTTGCCGAATGTACCGATGAAAACGAGGGCGACCTCGTGTACGTGAAGGATTCTGCGGCGGCGTACCTGTGCGCCGACAGCGTATGGAACGTATTGAGCGCCTCCGCCGCGGATGGCTCCGACGGAAAGGATAGTTCCGACGGTTCTGACGGTAAGAACGGCGAAAACGGAACGTCGTGCACGGCGACTGCGTTGAAGGACAAGTCGGGGTTCGAGCTGACTTGCGGTGGCAAGGTTGTCGGAACGATTACGAACGGTACGGACGGCGAAAACGGAACGTCGTGCACGGCGACTGCGTTGAAGGACAAGTCGGGGTTCGAGCTGACTTGCGGTGGCAAGGTTGTCGGAACGATTACGAACGGTACGGACGGCACCAACGGTTTGAATGGCGAGAACGGAACCTCTTGCAAGGGCAAGAAGAACAAGGACGGCTCCGTGACGATTTCGTGCGGAGGTAAAGAGGTCGCTACTATCAAGAGCGGCGACGACGGCAAGTCGGCCTACGAGCTGTCAGGATTCGAAGGTACCGAAGAGGAATGGCTTGAAACGCTGAAGGGTAAGGATGGTGCAAATGGTGAAAACTGCACGTCCGAAGAGAAGGAGAATGGTGTCGTTACGCTGAAATGCGGCGATGAAGACGCCGTGACGCTGTACAAGGCAGTGTGCGGAAATCAGCCGTTTGACCCGTCGGAAAAGTTCTGCTATGGATTGAAACTGTACGACTTTTGCGATGGCAAGGTTTACGACCCGGAAAATCAATTCTGCTATGGATTGAAACCGTACGACCTTTGCGATGGCAAGGTTTACGACCCGGAAAATCAATTCTGCGCAATGCGTGGCGATGATGTTGAACGTGTCTACAAGAAGGTGACCATCGGCACGCAGACTTGGATGGCGGAAAATTTGAACTACCAGACCGAAAACAGTTGGTGCGGTGGCGGAAGCGGAACTACGGAAGGCAACTGCGAAACCTACGGTCGCCTTTACACATGGGCCACGGCTATGGGCATGGACGAGTCCACGTGCGGCATAGGCTACGAATGCGACCTTGACACGGGCGATGTGCAGGGCGTATGTCCCGACGGCTGGCATTTGCCGAGCAAGGCGGAATGGGAATCCCTGTTCACCGCAGTGGGCGATCAGGACACAGCAGGCAAGAAACTCAAGGGTACAACACTCTGGAAAGCGGAAGACGGCGTCACCAACGAGGACGCCTACGGCTTCTCTGCGCTCCCTGCTGGCGAAAAGTACTACTATGGCGACTTCAGCGATGCTGGCGACATCGCCAACTTCTGGAGTGCCACGCAGTACGGTGAGGACGGCGCCTACTTCATGATCATGTACTACAACGCCGACAACGCGGTCTTGCAATACTTCTACAAGTACTTCGCCTACTCGGTTCGTTGCCTCGAGAACTCCAACTAGGGGCGCGTAGCGCCACTAGAAAACCCTAGCAGACCCCAGCCCCGCCCAAAGCGGGGCAGGGGGCGTGGACCGCTTTGCGCATCTTTGTATTGCGTTCAAAAGTCAATCACACCAATAAAAATATGGCTATAATTCTCTAAATGTTATGATTTGGGCCTAAATTGTACAGATTTTGGGCTAAAAAACAAAAACGCCGAAACTCTATTTTGAGTACTTTCTGGCGGATTTTGGGGCAAAAGTTATTCTATATTGCATTCTATGAACTATCTCGGACTTGATTATGGTGAGCACCGCGTTGGGGTCGCATTTGCCGATTCCGAGTTGCGTATGGCTTTTTCCCGTGAAACGATAGACCAGAAGACGACTAATTTGTTCGTACGCCTTGACGAACTGGTGAAAATCAACAAGATTGACGCTTTCGTGGTGGGGATGCCCTACCATCCGGACGGACGCACCGACGGCAAGAACGTGGTGGTGGAGAAGTTTGTCGAGGACTTGAAACTGCGCTTCCCGAACATTCCGGTGTACACGCAGGACGAATCGTATTCGAGCGTACAGGCGCAGGAAAAGACGTCGTATTTCAGCAAGAAGAAAAAGCAGAAGAACAAGGCCGTCATTGACCAGCTTGCCGCCGCAATAATATTGCAGAGGTGGCTGGATCAATCTTAGAATTCAATCTTGTCTAGTACGATTTGTTCAGAATCTTTCTGCAAGAACATAACCATATAAATGGGGAGGTACGTCACTTTCCCTTTTTGGGAAACATTGCAGTTAGCAAAGACGAAGCCCTCCTGCATTTGGTATTCGGAATTCGCAAGACAGTTGTTCATGGCGGAATGAATGGTGTAATCCTTGCCACTTTTCACTTCAATGGGCATAACGTGATTGTTGTATTCGATTACAAAATCTAACTCACCCAAGCGTTTTGAATTGTAGTAATAAAGCTGGAACCCCTTTGAATAAAGCTCCTGCGCTATAGCGTCTTCGTAGATTCCACCAGCATTCAGGTTTTGATTTTTTGTCAGCAGCATGGACTTCGTGTTCATTCCGTATTCCGAAGTCAGCATGCCGACATCAGCAAGATAAAGTTTGAACAAACTGCTTTTTTCGTTCAGTTTGAGTGGAATCCTTGGCTCGGTGCTATTAAAAACAGAAAGTGCAACACCTGCATTTTTTAACCAAAGAAACGTACTTTGCACACGATCAAAATGAAGGCCTTTTTTCAAGTCTGTAACAATGTAGCGTCGATTTTGTTTTAAAAGCTCTGCGGGAATCAGTTCATACGCGTTCGTCAACAACAGGCGCTTATCCTCTGTTTCATATTGCGTAAAGTCGAGTTTGTACTGGCTCATAATGTCTCGATGAATCCGCATGACATCGTTCAAGTTGCTGTTGTCCGCAAAATTGCTTACAGCCTCCGGCATGCCGCCTACAATAAGGTAGCGGGTGAACATGTCCAGCATCTTTTGGTTAACCGCATCCATGACAGGCGTCCGATTTTCGAAGGAAGAACGCAAGCTAGAAATGATTTTTTCATCGATGTTTGTGATTTGCAGAAATTCTTCGAAATCCAGCGGAAACATTTCTAGCGTGGTCATGTAGCCCACTGGTGCGGAGTCGAGATTTGTCAGTTCCACTCCAAGAAGTGATCCGCTCAAAACATATCGGAAACTCCCTTCTTCTACAAAGAACTTGATTTTGGTAATCATCTCCTTGTATTTTTGGACTTCGTCAATGAAGATGATTGTCTTGCCCTTTTCCAGTTTCTGCGTGCTCAGGGCCGAAAAGCCCAGGACAAGATCATCGACAGTTTGTGCGGCAGCAAGTACATCTACTGCAGCGGGGGTTTCTATGAGGTTTATCTCGAAAAAATTCGCACGCTCAGCAGTTAGCACGCGCCTGATAGCGTGTGTTTTCCCCACCTGGCGAGCCCCTTTTACAAGCAAGGCTTTTTTTTGGCCGTTTTTGAACCATTCACGAATGGTATTTTCGCTTTTGCGCTTCAATTCCATTAAAAAACCTCGTTTTTTGCGAATTTTTAGCTTTTTGTCAAAAGTGTAATTAAAATATACAATTTTTTGTCAAAAATACAAATGCTTTTTAGTAAAAATTGTCAAAAATACAAATGTTTTTGGCTACAATTTGTCAAAAATGCGATATTTGAGGCTCCAACCGTCAATCACTTTTAATATATATTTAAAGCATGATTAAAAACTTAATTCATGCTTTAGAGGGGATACTGCTCGGGAAGCCCGAGACGGTAGAGCTATTGGTAATGGCGCTGTTGGCGGACGGTCACGTGCTGGTAGAAGATGTTCCCGGCACGGGCAAGACGACGCTCGCGAAGGCGCTTGCCGCCGCCATCGGTGCAGATTTTGCGCGAATCCAGTTTACGCCGGATTTGCTGCCGGCCGACGTGACGGGCGGTGCCGTGTTCAAGGCGAATACGGGCGAGTTTGAAATCCGCAAGGGGCCTGTCTTTACGCAGGTGTTGCTGGCCGACGAAATCAACCGTGCCTCGCCGCGCACGCAGAGCGCGCTCTTGGAGGCGATGGAAGAGCGACAGGTTTCGCTCGAGGGGCAGCGTTACAAACTGCCCGAACTTTTCATGGTGTTGGCAACCGAAAATCCGGTGGAATTCCACGGCGTGTTCCCGCTGCCCGAAGCGCAGATGGACCGATTCCTGGTGCGTATCTCGGTGGGTTACCCGACGGCGGAGACCGAACTGGAAATCTTGCGGGCGCATCGTAGCGGCCGACCGATTGACTCGCTGACGGCGGTGACGACTCCCGAGGCGATTTTAAAGGCCCGTAGCGAAGTGCAGAAGATTCACATTGACGAGGCGCTGGAACGCTACGTGATTTCGCTGGTGCAGGCGACGCGTAACGATGGCGGCGTGCGCCTGGCGGCAAGCCCGCGTGCCGGGATGAACCTGGTGCGCATGGCGCAGGCGTGTGCGTTCGTGGATGGCCGTGACTTCGTGAACCCCGATGACATTCAGCATGTATTCTTCCCGGTGATGGAACACCGCGTGTTCGCCAAGGACACCGGCAACCCCGAAGCCAGCAAGAAGATATTGCAGGGAATCCTGAAGCAGGTAGCGGTACCGAAATGAGATTCGAGGTTCCAGGCACGAGGTACGAGGCTTGAGAAGAAGTGTGCAGTGTGAAATGTGTAATGAAGAACACCTCACACCTCATAACTCATCACCCACAACTCACAACTCATCACTCATAACTCATCACTCATAACTGACAACTCAAAACTCATAACTGACAACTCATAACTGACAACTCATAACTCATAGCCCCTAACCACCAACCACTAACCACTAACCACTTTTTCTCTCGTCTTTCGTCTCTCGTCTAACCATGCCCCTCTTCCACTGGTTCATTCGCTCGATTCCGCAAGCCCCGAAAAAAACGGGACTCCTGATGGCGATATACTTCTGGTGGCTGGACTACTTTACTCCGGCGGGGCGGGCGTTTGCTTCGCTCTTTCTGCTGGCGATGTTCGCGGGAGCCGTTCCCGGCTTTTGGGCGGCGTGGATTTTCGGCGGGCTCGACTTTTTGCTTTTCTTGGGGCTCGTGTTCAGCCTGTTCGTGACGGCGAAGCGGAGCAAAATTGAAGTCGAAAGTGTTTCGGTGAACCACGTGCGCGAGGGCGAGACGGCGACGGTGACGGCCTATTTGACGGTGCGCTCGACAATTGACTGCGTGAACCTGGGTGCAAACCGCTTGCCGCCTTCCTTGACGGGCATTGAGTCCGATAACGTGAAAATCAAGGTGGGTGAGCCTCCGCGCAAGCTGGAATGTCTCGTGAAAACGACGCGGCGCGGCTCATTCATGCTGGGCAAGGTCTCGGCCAACGTACCCGAGATTATGGGCCTTTTGCGCTGGCCTTACGGTTACAACGGTTCCGTGGAATTACTTGTTTACCCGCGTGCGCTCAAGGTGCAGGATTTCCCGTTCCTCACGCAGGGGCCATCGGGCATGGCGTTTGCGCCGTTCCTGATGCCGAGTCTTACGCGCGGAATGAATTTTATAGGCGTGCGGCCTTACCGCGAAGGCGATTCCCTGCGCGACTTGCACCACAAGGCTTTTGCCCGTTACGGCAAGCCGTTTACCAAGGAATTCGAGGTGGAACGCGGTGCGGGCGTGATTCTGCTTCTAGATACGGCGACTCCGAATTTCAAGTCGCGGCAGTACCTTGAACATGCGATTCGCTTGACGGCGGCGGTGGGCGAGTGGCTCCTGGACCGCGAAATCCTCGGGCGATTCTTTATTGACAGCGAAGAGATTGCGCTGGATGGCGGTTCCGAAAGCCGAAAGAACTTGCTCGATGCCTTGGCTCGTATTCCGCCAGCGTCGCTTGCGCATGCCCGGCAAGCCGCCCCTTGGGCCCCGGCGGCACGCCCAATGGATCCGGTGCTCCGCATTGGGCTTTACGCAAGCGAAGAGCCTCTTGTGAACAAGCATATCGTGGTGGGAACGCTTCCTGCCTCGACAGAAGATAAGCTGCTGGTGGTCATGCCGGAAGATTGCGAAGGCCTTGAACGCGGGACGGTTGTGCTATGATAGAAAAAGTAGACATCCGTTACGTTTTCAAGGTGCAGTTCCTCTGCATTGCCTCGGTGATGCTCGGGAATACCTTCGATTTCCTTTGGCTCGGGTTGTTGTTCGCGCTTTACTTCGTGGTAATCGGCATCTTGAATGCGACTTCTCGCCGCGAATTTGCGAAGCGCCCGCGCTATAACAAGATTTTCGCGTATGGCGCGATTGTGCCACTTGCGCTCTTTTGGGTGATGACTCCGACGGTCGAAAACGGCGTATCGCCTTACCTGATTTTCTTGCCGGGGATTTATCTGCTCTATTTGGCGGCTTTGCAGGAACGGAGTCGCGGGAACGGCGGCTTTGAAGTTTTTGTCGCGTTCGATGGCGTGGCCGCCCTTTTGCTCGGGATGTACCTGGTTCCACATGGCTGGGCTCCGGTTGGGCTGGTGGGTTTTGTGCTTGCGCTCTGCGCTTATAGCCGTCGCGGGACTTCGCCGTACAAGTACTTGATTTTTATACTCGTGTTAGCGGCGCTTGGGGGGATTTCTTACGGTGGCTGGCGATACTGGAAAACGCAGCGTTACCAGTACGGTGCGGAAATGGCCGAGAGCTATTATATGCGCGAGCGCATTATGGGTTTCGACCCGGCGACATCTCTCGGGAGTTTCGGGAGCAATTACAATTCCCGCTACAACGACCAGGTGGTATTGCGCGTGTGGGACAAGCGCCCTTCGAGGTACTTGAAGGCCGTGAGCTACGAAAAATATGTGGGCGGAATCTGGAAATTGCCCACTTCTTACAAGAAACATCTTGATCCTGCCTACTACCAGGTGGACTATGCGGTGTTCGAGGCGGCGGATTCGCTGACTTTGGCGAGCGAGACTCGCGAGGTGGAACAAGTCTGGGTGCAGTCGACACTGAACAATTTTGGATTTGTCTTTGCTCCTTACGGAGCCGTAGGTTTTGCAGCGAAAGACGTGGATTCGTTGAACTATTATGCGGGCGGCATGGTGCAAGGCCTGAACGGCAACGGGAAACGCTCCGACTGGTATTATTTTAAGTGTTCCGGATGCAAGTTGCCCGATTCATTACTTGCGCCGAGCGAGGGCGACTTGCTTGTGGTGGAGCGGAACCGTCCGCTGCTCGATACCGTGATTGCTGCGATGGGCTTGCGCGACGTTGTGGATTCTGCTGCGGATTCAGCGACATCTCTGAAGCCGATGCCAGACTCTCTTGTTTTGCAGAAGATGCTTGATTATTACCTCTCGAACTTTACTTATTCGCTTACGGTGCCGGGAATTTCGCGCTGGGGGAGAACGAAAAATGACCCTCTTGCCGTTTTTTGGAGCGCGAAGCAGGGCTTTTGCGAATACTATGCGACGCTTTCGGCATTGGTGCTGCGCCGCCTAGGGATTCCTGCGCGGTACGTGACGGGCTTTGCGAATCCCGAAGTCGTCGAGGGCTTGCCGTATAGCATTTTCCGGCGCAAACATTCGCATGCATGGGTCGAAGCGTTTGTAGACAACCGCTGGGTTATCTTCGACCCGACGCCTCCCATTTTGCCGCAGTTCGCGGTGGCTCCAAGCTGGTGGAGCGTCAAATGGGAGGGCGTTCGCGGGCGGTTCGCCCGTGTGATGCATGCGCTCAAGGAGGGCGAGTGGCGTCGCGTCGTTGACCATTGGCAGAATCAGTCGACTGCTCTCCTGGAAAGTCCGATTCTGTATACCGTGCTTGTCATTCTTGTAGTGAGTTTTGTCGGCCGTAAAATACGCATCGCCTACAGGATTCGGCTGAAAAAAAGGGCGACAGTTTCGGCCAAGGCGCTTGAATGGGCAAAAAAGCTGAATGCCGCTGAACGTGCGCTTGCCCGGTTCGGTTACCGCCGTGAACCCGGCGAAACGGTGGGCGCATTCGCGAGGCGAGTTGAAATCGTTTTGTCGCAAGTGCCCGCAAAAGCAATTCCTCCGAAAAAAATGCAAAAGTCAAAAGACGCTCTTGCCATTCTCAATGATTACGAATTAAATCGCTGGCTCGAGCAGTGAGCGATGAGCAATGAGCCGTGAGAAACCTCAAAGCGACCGAAGGTCGCGACCTCACACCTCAATGCCCATAGGTCCTTATCCTGGAGATTGCTTCAGGGCTTCGCCCTTCGCAATGACAACCAAGGCGAATGACAAGCCTAGTCTCTAGATCCTAGCCTCTAACCCCTAAATTATACTTCCTAGATCCTAGCCTCTCTAGATCCTAATCCCTAAAATTCTATCTTTTACCTAAAAACTTAGGAGCACTTATGTCTGTACAAGTGATGGTTAATGGTATTCCGGGCAACATGGGCCGCATTGTGGCCGAAACCTGCGTCGCCCGCGGCTTGGAACTGGTCCCGTATTCTCTGACGGGCGAGATTATCGTCGAAAACGAAGCCGAAGTGGCCGGCAGAACAATCCAGCTTTTGAAGCCGAGCAACCGTGAAGAACGCATCGGCGAAGTGCTCGCGAAGTACCCAAACGTCATTTGCATTGACTACACGCACCCGACGGCCGTGAACGACAACGCAGCCTTCTACGTGAAGCACAAGATTCCCTTCGTGATGGGCACCACCGGCGGCGACCGTGAAGCGCTTGCCCGCCTTGTGGCCGAAGCGAACCACCCGAGCGTCATTGCCCCGAACATGGCGAAGCAGATTGTCGCCTTCCAGAGCATGATCGAGTTTCTTGCAAACGAGTTCCCGTCTGCATTCGACGGCTACAAACTCTCTGTGGTCGAGAGTCACCAGAAGACCAAGGCCGACACGAGCGGTACGGCCCGCGCGGTCGTGGGCACCTTCCAGAAGATGGGCTTCGCCTACACGCCGGACGATATCGAGAAGGTCCGCGACGAAAAGGAACAGATGGAACGCATGCACGTGCCCGAGGAATACCTCGGCGGTCACGCATTCCACACCTACAGCCTCGACAGCGCCGACGGAACCGTCCATTTCGAGTTCCAGCATAACGTGTGCGGTCGCAAGATTTACGCCGAAGGCACCGTGGACGCCGTGAACTTCCTCGCCGAGCAGATTGCCGCCGGTACCGCCAAACCCTTCAACATGATGGACGTCCTGCGCTCCGGAAAGATGAGATAAGTAAACAGTGATTAGTGGTTAGTAAACAGGGCGGCTTCGCCGCGATTATAAATCCTAACCACCAACCACTAACCACCAACCACTACTATGCGTTCCTATATCCTCCGCCGCTTGCTTTTGATGATCCCGACCCTCATCGGGATTTCGCTGGTGTGTTTTATACTCATCCAGCTTTTGCCGGGCGGTCCCGTGGAGGAAATGATTTCGCGTGCGCAGCAGGCCGCGGCCATGAAGGGCGGGGTAGATGCTTCCAAGGCGCTCACGCCCGACCAGATAGCCCAAATCCAGGCGTACTTCGGCTTTGACCAGCCCGCCTGGAAGCGCTACCTGACCTGGCTCTGGAACGTGCTGCACCTCGACCTCGGTTCAAGCTACACCTACGGTCTCCCGGTCTGGGATGTCATCGTGAGCCGCTTCCCGATTTCGCTGTTCTTCGGTATCACCTCGTTCTTCCTGAGTTATCTGATTTGCATCCCGCTCGGTCTGTGGAAGGCCGTGCATCACGGGAGCAAGCTCGATTCGCTCAGCTCGGGTGTGATTTTCTCGGGCTACGTGATGCCCGGTTATGCACTCGGCATCTTGCTCATCATCTTCCTTGCGGGCGGTTCGTACCTCGACATCTTCCCGCTGGGCGGCCTCACGAGCGATGACTTCGAAGATTTCTCGTTCTTCGGAAAAATCGTGGACCTCGGGCATCACCTGATTCTCCCGATTTTCTGCTACATGATCAGCGAGTTCGCTTTCCTGACCTTCCTCATGAAGAACTCCGCGCTCGAGGAACTGGGGAAGGACTACATGCGAACGGCTCTTGCGAAAGGCATGAGTTTCAACCAGGCGCTCGTTCGCCACGCGCTTCGTAACGCGCTCATCCCGATTGCCACCCGCCTCTCCGAAATCTGCACGCTCATGTTCGCGGGCGCGCTCCTTATCGAGAAAGTCTTCGATATCGACGGCATGGGCCTTTTGTACTACAACTCCATGGTCAACCGCGACTACAACGTGGTCATGGGCATCATCTTCTTGAGCAGCCTCATGGCGATGGTGGGCCGCCTCTTCAGCGACATCCTCTACACGCTCGTAGACCCGAGAATCAAGTTCTCGTAATCCTGTGTATATGGTATTTTAAAACGACGCGAGACAGTTGCTGCCTCGCGTTTTTAGATGATTCAATTAGAGAATGCCAAGTAAAAAGCTTAATCGATTTGCGTGAAAAGGTTTTCTTGCGCGTCGTCGAGCTTCCTGGACGGGATGCTCCTGTGCAGCAGCTTGTAGGCGTTGGTGGTCGCGACGCGGCCTCTGGGCGTACGACTGAGCAGGCCCTTGCGAATCAGGTAGGGCTCGTAGACTTCTTCCAGCGTGTCCGTTTCTTCGCCGAGGGCGGCACCGATGGTGCCGAGGCCGACAGGCCCGCCGTCGAACTTGTCAATCATGGTCGAAAGGATTTTGCGGTCCATCGGGTCGAGGCCCTCGCTGTCGATGCCCAGCATGTCGAGCGTCTTCGTGGCGGATTGCACGTCGATAACGCCCGTTCCACGGACTTGGGCCACATCGCGGCAACGCCTGAGCACGCGGTTTGCGACACGGGGCGTCCCGCGGCAGCGAGCGCCGAGAAGTTCGGCGGCGTCCTCGGCGAGTTCAACCCCCAAAATTCCCGCACTGCGCACGAGAATCTTCGCAATATCCTTGTCGCTGTATAGCTCCAGCCTGTATTGCAGGCCAAAACGGTCACGCAGCGGGCTGGTCAGCAAACCACTGCGGGTTGTCGCGCCTACGAGTGTAAAATGCTTGAGCGGCAGGTTCACGCTGCGGGCCGCAGGGCCGGAATCGAGCATGATGTCGAGCCGAAAATCTTCCATGGCGGGGTAGAGGTATTCCTCGACAACGCGGCTCAGCCGGTGAATTTCGTCGATGAACAGCACGTCGTTTTCTTGCAAGCTGGTAAGCAAACCAGCCAAACCGCTCGCCTTCTCGAGCACCGGGCCGCTAGTCACATGGATGTTCACGCCCATTTCCTTGGCGATAATCCCGGCGAGTGTCGTCTTGCCGAGGCCGGGAGGGCCCGCAAAAAGGCAGTGGTCCAGCGCATCCCCGCGGTGGCGGGCCGCCTCGATGGCAATCGAAAGGCTTTCCTTGATATCGTCCTGGCCGGTAAAGTCGTTCAGGCTGGGCGGGCGCAAGTTCCTGTCGGTATCGTTTTCGTCAAAGGCGATTTTTTGCGGAGAAATGATGCGGTTGTCTTCCATTTGAATCTCCGTCTAAAGGTATTTGAGGGCTTCCGGGATAAGCGTTGCCGCGTCTGCCGTGTCCCCGAGGATTTCTGCCGCCTTGACGACAGCCTTCTCGGCTGCGGGATCCTTGACGCCGAGCGTGTGCAGGGCGAGTACGGCCTCCATCTTCGCGCCGGTGAGTGCACCCATGCTTGTGACGCAGGAACCTTCGACATTGCCGAGGGCCTGGAGCATCGTGCCGGCTTTGTCCTTGAGCGCAAGCACCATCTGTTCGCACGTCTTTTTGCCGAGCCCCTTGATCTTGCCGAGGGCGCTCTTGTTGTCGCTTGCAATCATGTTCAGCAGGTCGGCGGGGGAGACTCCGCTCAGGATGCGCTGCGCCATCTTGGGCCCCACACCGTTCACGTCCAACAGCATCAGGAAAATGTCCTTTTCCGTCTTGTCAGCGAACCCGAACAATGTCATGGAATCTTCGCGGACAACGAGGTTCGTGTACAGCAGTATCTCGCTATCGACCTCGGGCAGCTTGCCCGCCGTATAGGCGGAAATATTCACGCCATAGCCGACGCCGTTCACGTCCACCACCACGAAAGTGGGCGACTTTTCGACAAGAATTCCGCGAATACGTTCAATCATCCAGAGCCTCTAAACGATGTGTACGAATGTTTACTGCACAAATATATACTAATTTGAAGGCTCTGTCAAGACATTTTATACGGTTCCGTCGTCATAGCAAAAAAAATCGGTTTCGTAAGCTACTCCGAAGCTGTTTATTCACTACAAAATTGCAGAATTTAGGCTATTTCGGCGGTTCTTTCTACGAAACAAAATCAATCAAATCTAGATACATCATCCGCGTATTTAGTGTTTGATTGACATTAATGTGAAAAGCCTCTTTTTCGAATTTTTCGTCCGAATACAGAAACCGGAAACCGTTCTTTTGGTAAAATTCTGTGGTCTCGGGCCTATTGTATGCGTCGACAACCATAAAACGGCAGCCGGTCTTGTTGTCAGGATGGATAAACCAAGAAATTAGGTAGTCTATAACCTGGCTCCCTAGATGCAATCCACTTCGCTGGAATTGTCCGTTGACACCTAAACGCCCTATCAGCAGTGCAGGATACGTGCGTGTATGCTTTGCGTTGGGAACTTTTCGTTCTAGGCGATTTCTTGAGGACTTTGGAATCATCGTGGATTTGATGCTGTCGTTGGCAAGCGTGAACGCACACGCAATTTGTGGCGATTCCGAGTTTGTCACGGCGATGTAACTTTTTCCCAAGAGTTGCGCGGAATATAGGTACGCATCGTTCCTGAAAAAATCGTCCAGATCATCGTCTCCGCAACAAAACGAAGACATGTCGGTGTTTTTGTCGATGGGGTAGATTGTGCAATCAGATGCTAAACGGATTCTTTCCATTATGGGCCTCTTTATAAGAACGCGCGCGGGCGGCCATTTCGTCAATCTGGGCAAAGGAAACCTTGAGAGAGAGATGGCGTGGATTCTTTTCGCGTTCTTCGGCAGCACGAATAAACGACTCTGCCGTAGAGCCAGTAAGAACCGGGATGTTTCTTATTTCAAGAGCCATAATTTCCCCCAATCTAGTTTTTTTTGCCTTTCTAGTCAACTTCTGACGATTTCTTTGAAGGCTACGGGCTTTAGTCAAGTCAAATCGTACACAAAAATCGGTTTGCGGACGGATTTATAGGTCTTATTTCGATGCTTTTCTAAAATTCAAACAATTTATCCGGAAATTTATCTGCGCTCCGGTAGGATGCTGTTAATGTAATTGTGCTTGTGACATCTCTACCAAGCTCTTGCGAATGAATAATGGCGACATAGTACTGCTTGTTTACAAGACCGTTTTCATATTCCGGGCGGTATTCCGCATCAATAATATCGCCATCTTCAGTTGTGGTTTGTTCCTTAAAAAGCTCCCAACTTTTCTTATTGGTATTGTAATAGAGTTCTGCGCCATCATGTCGAACGACACGGAAAATACTGTCGTCTACTTGGACTGGCTCTTCCCATTCCATGGAATCAAATGGGTTCTTAAATTGTTTTCCTAGGGTGTTCCTTATAGAGTCGGTATAGGATTGTTCTGTATCCAGAATCCTTGCTGCCGTTCCGTCAAAAAAGATTACCTTCCGGCGGTCGCCATTGATAACAGTACGTGTCTTTTTCAAGTAATCCGGATCCATAGACTGTTCGTAATAGCATCGATCTTTGCCCTTCGATACAAAGTAGTATGTTGCGGAATAACGCATGCCAGCCGCTACGCCTTTCACGGAGTAACTGATTTCAAAAGTGTCTGTCGCAAATAAGTCGTTCGACATAGCCTTGTCAACATTTTGCTTGATTTCGTCCAGGCTTATCGTAAAGACGTTTTTAGCAGGACCTTCGGGAATAGTAAAGTAATAGCTACTCGACGATACAGCGGCGGAACTTGAACTTTCTGAACTGGAGGATGTTTCGCTTGACGAAAGAATCTCACTCGAAGAACTTGATACCGAAGAACTGGATTCTACAGAACTAGAAACAGGCTTGCTTGAAGAACTCACGGCAACAGAACTAGAGCTAATTTCACTAGAAGAACTTGCTGTCGCAGAGCTAGAGCTTTTCTTACTTGAAGAACTTGCCTTCACGGAACTGGAACTCGTTTTTGCAGAACTAGAGCTATGCTTACTCGACGAGCTCAAAGTAATGGAATCCGAACTTGTTTCTGCCGAGGAATAATTATCGGCAATAGTTGATACAGAATCATCTCCGCAAGCAACAAGGAAAAAGACAATTAGAACAGGCCAAAATCTTTTCATAAAACTATGGCGGAGATTTACCATTCGTCAGACTAATCGCCGGTAAATACCGGGCGGACAGGAAGACCGTATCTAATCGCCGCGCCATCTATATCAAAGTCTAATGCTAAAAAACTATAACCGGCTCTATCGAGCCTATAGGGATTAGAATTGTTGACAAAGCTCGTTTCGTTATAGAAGCCTGCTTTAGGGAAAGCGACTTCGGTCTTGTGGATAGGATCGATTTGGTTGTAGCAAACGGTGTGGTGATCGATAATAGTTTCCGTAATGGCTCCTCCATAGTATCGGTAGAGGTATAAGCGCCAGATTTCGCTATATCTCGGCAGTCTCCATTTCCCGCCTAGCTTGGCCCGGGCAATGTCGTAGGCATCGTTGCCAGCTATATCACTGCTACCGATTATCTCCATCAAGTAGAAGTAGCCGCTCGTGTCCCCATAGACGAACAGGTCCAAAGTGTCGGCTTCAATATCATAGTACAGCTCGTTGTGGTACTTGACGCGTGCTCCCTTCGAAATGATTCCGGGGGACTCAGGGATTATGCCCTCGTAGTTGCCTTCGCCCTTCTTGACCAAAAGCAGGTTGGCCTTGGCAAAGTAGATTGGTTTTACACTGATTATGTTCCTATCGCTGTCATAGGTGGTATCGTTCGCCCCAACATAGACACCCTCGATTCCTTTTTCGGTGGCGGTCAGTGGGTAGAGGGCATTGTTCAGGCAAACTTTTTGTAGGGTGTCGTAGGCGGTCCCGCCGCATTCCACCTTGATTGCGCCTCCGTCACAGGTCGCGACTTCGGGGTCGTATTTGGATTCGCCACAGAGTTTGTAGATGGCGTAGTCTCCGGTCAATCGGCTTCTGAAGCAGAAGGCTGTGTCGGTGGCGATTTTTTGGGAATTGCAGTTTATGACAGGAGCCTTCTGTACCGGGGGCACGGGCTTTCCTTCGGAACTAGATGAAGATGACGAATCTTCTGCCTTATCGGAAGAATTCGTTTCATTTGACTTTTCGGAGGAAGAACTTGCTGTCTTTACAGAAGAAGAGGAACTATTCGATTTTACGGAGGAGGAACTCGTTGTTTTTGCCGAAGAAGATGAAGAATTTTCTGATTTAACAGAAGAAGAGGATTTCTCCGATTTTACGGAAGAAGAACTTTTTTCTGTGGATTCCTTTTTCTTGGACGAGGAGCTTTTTTCTTTGCCGCTAGAGGCTTGTTTGTCATTGTCGTTCGTCGCAGTCCATACAACTCGGGTGGAATCTCCGCAAGTGATTCTCACTCCGGCGTTCCCAGAGGTGTTGACCGTATCTTTCACGTGGCAGGTTCCCTGCTCGGTCTCCTCGTCGTGGATGGTGTCAACGGAATCCCCGTTGCAAATAATGTCGAAGCCTTCTGTGGATTCTTTTACGGTACAACCAGAATCGCTTTGGTCTTTTTGTTCTTGGGGGGTAACTTCGGCGGTGTTGGACGAGTCGTTTTTCGCCGCGCTTGTGGAGGAATCGTCGCCGCAGGCAACGAGATAGAACAGGGTGCAAGCCCCAGCCAAAAGAGCAATTTTTTTCATGTTGCTACCATCCTAGAAAACAGTTCCTCATAAAATTAATTTAACAGGGGGAGCGAGTCAAGGGATGCCAGGTATTTGATTACTTTGTCAACCCTTTTATGCACAAAAGCCGCCCACTCAGTGGACGACTTTGTGTTACAAGATTAGTTTATTGAGTCGATTAAATTTACTTCACTACTTTCTTGATGTAGTTGGACTTCAGGTCCTTGATGTAGTAAGTTCCATGCGGGATTTGCAGGGCCTTGAAGGAATCTTCGGCAGACTGCGGGATGGCCACGAAAGTCTTCACCAACACGCCCGTAGCAGAGAACACGGTAAAGGTTGTCGGCGTCTGGCTTGCCCAATGGATATTCTGGGCAATGGCATCGGCAGAACTTGCCGGGGCGTCTGCGCTAGATGTGACTTCGGCACTAGATGTTGGGGCTTTTTCGGAGCTGGATGCCGGAGCCTTGCCGTCACTGGATGCCACTGCGCTGCTAGACGTTGGGGTATCGCTGCTGGAGGCCGGAGCATCGGCACTGCTGGATTCCGGGGCGGCTGCGGCACCTACAACTTCCAATTCCAAATCCATGAATTCGATGACAAAAGAACCATCGGATTCAGCCTTGACTTCTTTGCCCTTCTGCTTCACGGTCTTGCCTTCGGCACCTTCGATCTTCACGCGGAGAGGCACGCTCCTGGGCATGGCGGGGTGGGGGGAGGTCCAAGTGACCTTGAAACCGCCATCAATTTCTGTCGAAGTCGCCTTGTCAATCACGAAGTGTGCGCGGTAGTAGGCAGCCACGCGGCCCATCGGGGCGCGCCACAGACCCTGCGCCTTGGCTTCGTCCATAATAGAAATCATGTCCGAGGGTTGAATGCCATAGCCAAAGCCGGCACCATCCACGCCGTGGTTCAGCTGCACCGTCCAGGCGTTCTTCTGTTTGGCTTCGCTCATGTTGCCCTTGGATTGCTGGGTATTGCCCTGATAGCAGTCCGAACTGATGCGTTCCCAAATGGGTTCTTCGTCCCACTTGTACTTGGTAGCGCCCTGGCAATTGCGGTTGACGATGTGTTCTTTCGCGATTTCGGCTTCCACGGCGTCGTTGTAATAGCAATAAGGCGTCGCGAACGCGACGACGTCAAAGTCGCCATTGGCTTCCAGGGTATGCTTATAATCGGTAATTTCGCTCTTGAGGTTGGCTCCGGCGGCGGTCAAGTCGCTGTGCGTCTTGGAATGGTTGCCAATTTCGTGGCCCTTTGCGACCATCGGGAAGTACTTCGGCTGGTTTCCGGCATTCATGCCGCCTGTCAAGAAGAACGTCACCTTGATATCGTCGTTTTTGTCGAAATATTCCCCGAGATTGTTCAGCTGAGAAATTTCGCAGTCATCAAAGGTGAAGGATACTGCACCGGGATGGCCGTCCCAAGGAACCGTGGTGATGGGACCGGCATAGGCCGCCACTCCCATCAAAGACATAACTCCTACAGATTTTAAACCGATTTTCATTTTACCCTCCAAAATCGAATCAACCATAATTTAAATTCAAAGCATATTTTCCCTTCTGAGCCCAATGCCTTTTCTGTTGTAGCAAATGACAACAAATGTGGCGAATTTGGCTAAAAAATGGAAAGTTTGGCGTCGCCGAAGTAGGTGAGCTTTTCTCTTTTGTTGATTTTGATTCCGGTACATGTCAATTTTTGAAGGGTTAGTAAAAAAACTTTATTCACCCAACAAATGGAAATTCAAGTATAACGTATATGTATGGATGCGCCGGGACATGGGTTCGGCAATTTCAGATGAATAGGCCGCCATTTTTATATAGGAATCAAGCCGATATCCGACATCCATCCAGCGCAGCAGCCTATATTCCAGCGCCGTCTTGTTGAGTAACAGGAAATCCCAGCCAGTCACGCCGTAATCCGGAATGGTGCCTTCAATCGTCTTCATGGCGTCTAGGATGGTCTTGCTGAAAAAGCGCCAGCGTTTTTTGTAGAGAATTTCGAGCAGCAAACTGTATTTTACGCCGGAATTGTACTGGTAACTGTCCTTGTCCGGGTGGTATTCGGGGTGGAATTCCTGAATGATGTCATCGTAACCCATATCCGCAGAACCGAGCATTATCCAGTAAAGCTGATTCATCACCCTGAAACGCAAATTAGACGTCAGCCAGAGAGCCAAATCCACGGCTCCGCCCAGCGAAAGCGTGCTGACCGTGGCAAGGTCCCCGTAAAACGTGTCGTAATCCAAATCAATGGAAAAATCAAGCCAGTGCCCGCGTCCATGTATGCCCCTGTTCAGGAGTTTGCCCATGACATCCAACTGCAGCACGGCCCCTTCGAGGCCTTCTTCGCTCATGAATTCCACCTGGAAGTAGTCAAAAGGCCTTTTCACCTTGTCGTAGGGCCTCCCGTATTCTAGTGATAGGGCAATAATTCCATGATGATCGTTCCATTCGTCATCCAGTTCGTCGGCGCTTTTGCCGCCAAATCGGTAATCAGAACCGAATCTTGAACCCAGACCAGCGGCCACGGCAAGTTCAATGGGGACCCAACCCGTGTAAAAATCCCTGTTTCCAAATGCTTTGCGTTGCAAATAACCGGCAGGTTCAAGAGCAAATGCAGTCAGTTGCCTGTACCAAGGCGCTCCTGGCTTATTGTATGCAGCCCGCGAAAGTCTATAGAGGACTTCGCCGAACACAGAGCCGGCGATAGTCGTCGAAATTAAATCGTTCGGGGCAGGGTATTCCGACTCGCAGAACATTTCCCAAGTGGAACTGCCGAGCGCAGCATAGAGCATGCTAGTATAGAATCCGTAGCCGCCACCGCGTGCCGTGGCGTAGTACATGGAACCTTGATAGGGGTGGCCGTAAAAGTTGATGGCCCAGTGGTTGTGGTCCCATTCCCAGCCTTCGCGAAAGTTCCTTTTCCAATAGCTGGGCCCCGTATGGGCATAATCCTTGTCAAGTACGTAGTAATCCCACGCCCACACAATTCCATTGAGCCCGAGGACCTCTGTCGACACAATCAGCGGGTTCACATGGGTGTCATAGAGACTGTCTTTGGGCATGATAAGGGTATCGGGAGAATCCAGTATTGTAGAGTCGCCCCGCAGGGCAGCTCGCAACAACTGGGCTTCTTCAATACTCAGAACCGCATGTTCGTCCTGTAACTTCTGGCGAATGGAGTCCGGAATCGAGGCAATTACGTTTGAATCTATTTGTTGTGCGTGCGAAAAAGCGCATAAGCACAAAAATATCCCCGTAATCGCGACGATTTTTCTAAAGAACATTGCCAATATTTAATAAAGATGGGGGCTTTTTCAAGCAAAAAATGGCAAATTTCTGACAAAGTGCATTTTTCTCATTTTTAAATGCAAGAATCGCCTATATAAGAAAACGGGAAATTACACCCTGTCGGGGTGAATTGTCCCGTTTTTAATAACTTAACCGGATTTTACGTTAACTAGAATGACTAGCTGTGCAGGTATTCCACAATCGCATCGTGGATCGTGGTGAACACGCTGCGCAGTTCATCTTCGTCTTCTTCCAAAAGCGTCACGCGGAAGCCCTTCAAGTCCGTGCAGAAGCTGGTACTCGGAACTACGCAGATGCCCTTCGCGCCCAGCAGGTAGTACACGAAGCGGTAGTCGAGGTTCGTCGTCTTGCTGCACCATTCCTCGACCTTCTTCTTGATGATCGGGTTGTCAATCTTTAAGCTCTGGTGGTTGTTGAGCGTGCCTTCGCGGAAGATGATGGTGTTGTAGAACGCACCATAGGTCGGGTTGAAGTACAGTTCCGGAATGTCGGAAAGGATTTCGTTGATGATGGCGCTACGGCGGCCAATCTTCTCGTTCAGCGCGGTGCGGTGCTCGGCAAAGCGCTTGTCGCCCAGCACGCGCGGAATCGTCATCTGCGGGAGCGTGGTCGAGCAGACTTCCACCATCTTCGCGTTGTCGAGAGCGCGGCAGAAGGCGTCGAACTGTTCGTCCTTGTCGCGGTTGTAGTATTCGGCCCAGCCGCAGCGAGCACCCGGCCACGGGTATTCCTTGGAAATGCCCTTGAGCGCGATGCCCGGGACGTCACCGATATATTCGGCGAGGGCGTAGGCGTGGGCGCCATTGTAAGTAATCTTGTTGTAGATTTCGTCGCAGATGATGAACAGGTTGTAGCGCTTGGCGATGTCCACAATCTTCTTGAGGATGTCGAGCGGGTAGACCATGCCGGTCGGGTTGTCCGGGTTCAAGACGAGGATACCGGCGATGCTCGGGTTGTACTTCACCTTGTTCTCGAGTTCTTCGAGGTCCGGGTACCAGTGGTTTTCCGGCTGCAAGCGGTAGGTGATGGGGGCCGTGTGGGCGTGGGCCGCTTCGGCGGAGCTGTGGGTGGAGTAGGCCGGGGCCGGTCCGATAATGCGGGTGTTCATCGACAAGAGGCCGTAGATGGTGGCGATGGCGTCACCGAGGCCGTTGAAGAACAGGATGTCGTCGACGTTAATCTGGGCGCCGCCGAGCTTGTTGTTCTCTTTCACCAGAAATTCGCGGGTCTCGAGCATGCCCTTGGAGGGGCAGTAACCGTAGCTGCGGTTCGTCTTGGCGAGGTCCACGACGATATCCTTGATCCAGTCGGGAATCTGGCACTTCTTTTCGATCGGGTCGCCGATGTTTTCCCAGTGGATGGGGAGGCCGAGTGCCTTGAGCTGGTTTGCCTTCTTCACGATCTCGCGGATTTCGTAAGAGAGTTCCTTGGCACCTTCGCTCAATAGTCTTCTGCGCATTTTATGCTCCTGTATAGGTATCGAAAATTCACTTTTTTACCGTGTAATTATAGAATAATAATTTTGTGAATTTCCGTTCGATTTGTGGTTTTAGGTTAAGTTTTGGGTAAATAATTAGGGCAGCCGTTTGCGGGGCTGCCCTTGAAACTTTTGTTCTGGCTTTTCGCTTTATGCGTTCCAGACGCCTGTTTCTTTGGACAGCCCCACAATAGCTCGGGCTGCTGCCGGGCTTGCTGCGATTGCTTTCGCTGCGAGAGTTTGTCCAAAGATTTTATTCATGAGCCCAAATATAGTTTGAGACAATAAGGTTTTCAAGTGGTTAGGGGAGCACTATTCCATGTTGGAATAAAAGAAGCTTGCAATAATGTTTCAGAAATATTACAAAATAGGTTAGATTTAAATAAAATCCCCCGGAGGCTTTTATGAATTCCAAGATAGTTGGTTCCATCTTGGCTCTTGGCTTGACTGCCTGGGCCGCAGCTCCGTTGAACCTTCCGCTCAACGAATCGCTGCTCATCGACAATTTCGCGGATGAGGACCTGAATTCGGCACTTGGACCATGGGAATCATATGCGGATGCCGGTGGCTTGACGACATTGAACCAGACTTTTTCGTCGAACGCCGGTGTGAACGGAACATCGAAAGCCTTCAAGATGGACTTCTCCCTGGATGGTTACAGTATCTTGGGATATGACCCCTTCGTCGAAGCAAAGGTCTATATGGTCGACAGGGAAGAATCCATGGACATGTCCAGCTGCAACGAAATTACCTATGAGTATCGTGGAACCGAGGACCACTTTTTCAAGGTAATGAGCAGCATCGACGTTCAAAACAATTATCATCGAAAAAAATTCCCGTCGAGCGGAAAATGGGTGACGGCCCACGTTCATTGGGATGATTTAATCCAGTATGAAATTGATTATTGGGGATTGAAGGCTAGTATCAGTGATGTGAAGCTGACGCTTCTTGCCTTTTCATGGCAGGTCGAGGAAAGTGACGGGACTGTAGGGACACTTGAAATCACCAACATTCGTTGCGCCCATAAGCCGACATACGAGGTGAGCTTCTACCTCGAAGATAGCCTGCTCCAGACTAAGGATTTCGTTGAGGGTGAAATGCCGTTTTATGATGGAGACACTTGGATCCAGACGGAAGGGTATGAGCTTTATATTGAAGGATGGAAGCCCAATATTGTGCCCGTCTCGGCGAATGCTTCTTACGTAGCCGTGGCAGACAGCTCTGTCCGCCATTTTGAGGTTTCGTTCAACGACGAATATGACAATCGTCTCTACAGTACAACTTTGCCGTATGGTGCGACACCGCAATATATGGGTTTGGAGCCCTTCAAGTTTCCATCAGAAGAATACACGTACACGTTCAAGGGATGGGGCGTAGAGATATGTGGAAAAAAATGCACGATTGAATATTTGCCGACCTTGCCTCCTGTAACAAGCGATGTCTATTATTATCCGGTCTTTGATTCTGCTCGCATTGAATATACGGTCAAGTTCGTGGACCACGATGGCCGTACGATAAGTTCCCAGAAATACTACTACGGAACGGAGGCCGAAGACATTGTCCTGCCGGCAAATCCTGAATGGTCTGGGCATACATTTGAAGGCTGGATTCCCGAAATATCCTGGGTTACAGGAAATACCGCGTATGTTGCTTCTTATTCGTCCGAAGGGAATGACAAATACACTGTCACATTCCTGGACGGTTCCGAAGTCCTGCAGATAATTGAAGTCGATGCTGGCGAAACGCCTGTATATACGGGAGAAACACCCGCCAGGGAACCGACTGTTACCAACATATGGACATTCAACGATTGGCGAGACCAGAATGGTTATGGTATTGACGAAATTTATGAAAATACGGTTTATATGGCGGATTTCTATGAATATGTGAGACACTATAATATCGTTTTCCACGACGATGATGGTTCGGTGATGGCTACCGTGGACCATTATTATAGTCAGAATGTCTCTACCGATGAGGTTACGACAAAGGCGGATACATCGGATGATTATCAGGTCGCAAGGTGGGAACCCGAATTTGAGCGAGTTACAGGAGATGCCGAATATCAGGTTGTCTACAATTACCGTGTTCGCTATGTCGACGACGAGGGAAACGAAGTCTGCTGGGCGAATTATTATGCTGCCGGCGAAATTCCCGATTCATATTGCACACCACAAAAATCGTCTACAGCGGAGTTCACATATGAATTTGCTGGGTGGGATAAGGAATTTACGGCAGTGACTGGGCCGACGACCTATACGGCCCTGTTTATAGCGACGCCTGTACCGCCGGCTGCCTCGATCGAGATTGCGTCAGGGGAATCCTGGCTTGTCGATGACTTTGACGATGGAAACGAAACCTCGAAACTAGGGACGGGCTGGTTCGTTTTCGATGATAAAGATGCTTATGGATTGTCTGAAATATCGAAGGAGATTGTTGCCAAGGATGATGGCAATGCGATGAAAGTCAAGTACACCGTTGACCGGTGGGCCGGATTGGGTATCGATTTATCTGCCGATGGACATCCGGTTGACTTGTCGCAGTGCAATGCCATCCGGTACGATTACAAGGGTGGACATCATACATTTGAAATCGGAAGTGCGTTCGATGAAGATTACGATTATCGAATCAAATCCTATGCTAGAACCTCGAGGGAATGGACTACTGCTACGCATTATATCAAAGGTTTCTACGGAGGGTCGGTTGAACCATCGCTCTCGATTACTCGTGCCACACAGTTTATATGGGATGATTTCGATTATGATGACGAAGATTCTCTGGAAGTGGACAATATCAGGTGCCTGAACTTGCCGACCTATGCCGTAAAATTCTATAACGGTGAAGAACTGCTCTATAGCGAGACTGTTGTCGAGGGTGACGAAACGTGGTATCGCGGCGATGTCGATTTGTATGAACTGGCAAGGGATATGTCCAATAATCAGTACGTATACAATTTTGTAGGTTGGGATTTGGAATATGCGCCTATCATGGCCGAGACGAATTACCATGCGGTATTCGATACATCCTTGAAAACTTACACTATTTCTTTCTATACGCACCAAGAAGATTCGTACTGGCAGTCGTGGGATTATTGGTCCATGCATTATCAGGATGTTCCGTACGGCTCAACTCCTGTTTATGACGGCCCCGAACCGACGAGAGAATCCGATTACACTTGTAATGGTTACGTTTTTGACAAGTGGACTCTGGATCCCGATGAAGAATCGGTTTATGGTTTGCAGCCTGTAACGAAGAGCGTGACGTACTATCCCTTGTTTACCTGTGAAGATCCCGTAGTGTACACGGTAACGTTCAAGGACGACGAAGGCAATGTCATTTCGTCGAAGGAATACCAGTATTGGGATGAACTCGAAGTCGTTGATGACCCCATAAAAGAATCAACGGCGGAATACGAATGCAGATTTGAAGGGTGGGATTCGTATTTGGAATATCATGTAATTGGAAATGCGACGTATGTCGCAGAATTTGATTGTTCCGTTCGGGATTATACCGTCAAATTCGTGAATCCGGACGGAGAAATTCTTGATCAACGCGACTATCCTTATGGAACATTGTACGCGGATATTTTTGATCAAATCTGGGATCCTTCAATGTATAGTGTGGGTGTAGAATACACGTTTACTGGCTGGTTGCCTGATTCGAATAGCTCGGGGAACAGTGTAACAGGCCCTGTGACATTTACAGCGCAGTACAGCAAGCGTTTTGCGGTGCGTTTTGTAGATTACGATGGGAGCGGCTTTTATGTAAATGATATGTACCAGGAAATCCTTTACCCGGAAGGGACTCCCTTAAGCGAAATTGCAACTCCAAATATGAAAAATTGGATTCGTTCACCGGGGTATGACAGTCTCGGAACAGAATATGAATATACGTTTGTCGGATGGCTACCGGCATTGGATTCCAGTGCAACACTGACGGAGCCGATGACATTCGTGGCGACGTACACGTCTAGTTTGAGGACGCACATGGTTGTCTTCAAGAATGGTTCGGAAATTCTCGAACAGAAGGAAGTCGCCGAAGGCGTGGTCCCGGAATATACAGGGTGGATTGAACCGTTCAAGGACAGTGATGATCAGTACAATTACACCTGGAATCGTAATGACGGATGGGATAAACCTCTTGTCGCTGTAAATGGCCCTGTTATTTATACTGCAAAGTTTACGCCGACGCTCGCAAAGTATGAAGTCGTCTTTGTGGGTGACGATGGCACGGAACTGTTACGTAAATTCTACGATTATGGATCTGCAGTGACCGACGTCCCGACAGAAGCTCAAATTCTTGGTGGAAGGACGGGAGAATATCGATTTAACGGATGGCGCAATGTGTGGTGGGATGAATGTAATCTTGATTTTGTATCTGAAGATATGGAATGTTATGCAGATATGGAGTACAAGGTTAGATTCTATGATGCCGATGATAATTTGATTGATGTGAATCCTTATGATGACGATTGGTATCGTTATGGCGAAACGGTTGCCTATTGTGATGATCATTATTATGATTGTTATACGCCAGTCAAGGAGATGACCGTTGCGAACATATTCACATGGAATGGTGAATGGAGCCCGTCTTTCGATAGTTATGTTACGGGGCCTGTCGATTACAGACCTGTATTCGACGTGACACTGCGCAAGTACAATGTCTCGTTTGTCGATGAGAATGGTATTGTTCTCAAGGCGGCTGTTGCTTATGACTATGGTACCGAGGCGTCGGCCATTGAAACTCCTGAAACATATCCGATGAAAAATCCGACCGTTACACAGGTTTACTCGTTCAATGGTTGGAATTTGGCGGATGTAACGGGCGATACGGTATATGTTGCCACGTATACGTCTTCACCCAGGCCCTATACGGTATCGTTTGTAGATCAAGATGGATTTACGATAATTCAATCTAGAGACTATGTTTACGGGACGCCCGCTTCGGCTATTGAAGTCCCGACACCCGAAAAGAACGGTTTCCGCTTCGTGGGCTGGGAGCCTGAAATCTCGAATGTTACGGGTGATGCGGCTTATCGTGCGAGGTATGTCAATGCGAACGAGTTCGTGGTGACGTGGCGTGATGATGATGGTACATTGCTTGACCAGCAGGTTTATACGGGAAATGTGCCGCCCGAATATCCGGATGGAACCCCCTCCAAGGCTCCCACGGCAGAAATTGAGTATGTGTTCAACGGCTGGACGTCCAGTGTAGTCGATTTCCCTGCGGATGTTGAGTTTACAGCGACATACACAGAACAGACGCGTCATTATCTCGTCACGTTCGTGGATGGTAATGGAAATGTGCTTGATCAGCAGGATTACGTGTATGGTACTCCTGCTGCCAGTATCGTAGTTCCGGATGCTCCTGAAAAAGCGTCTACCGAATTCTATCTCTATACGTTTGTCGGGTGGACGCCGTCGATTACGAATGTTACAGGTGATGCGACTTATAGGGCGTTGTTTGCTAATAAGAGACGCACTTATACAATAACGTTCAAGGAAGGGAATGGACGTGTCTGGCAAGAATGGGATGCCTTCTATGATTCCGAACTAGACGTGTCTTACGGCCCCGACAAGTATACGGACGGCTGTATCTATGGATTTGACCATTGGGAAACAGAATCTACTCCGGCAAATATCGTTAAAGGCGATATGGAATTCACGGCCGTTTATTCTTCTGAATGCAACGTTCGTAAGTATGAAGTGGAATTCTATGATTCGCTCAGGGACAGGTGGCTTGGTTTCGCTTATTACGATTATGGTACGCCGGTGGACGATATACAGGTTCCTGGTATTGCCGACATGGAAGTGGATGGATGTAACCATCATTTCGTAGGCTGGGAGCCGGAACTCTCCGAAGTGAAAAAGAATGTTGAATATAGAACAGTCTACGAGTTGCAATGCGGCGAACCGGAAAGCAGTTCCAGCGTAGTCGTGAGCAGCAGTTCCGTGGTGCCGCCGTCCAGTTCCAGCGTAGTCCCGAGCAGCAGTTCCGTTGTGCCGCCATCCAGCTCCAGCGTAGTCCCGAGCAGCAGTTCTGTGAAGCCCAGCTCGAGTTCCAGCGTGAAGCCGAGCAGCAGTTCTACGAAGTCTCGCTCGAGTTCCAGCGTGAAACCGAGCAGCAGCTCTGCGAAGTCTCGCTCGAGTTCCAGCGTGAAACCGAGCAGCAGTTCTACGAAGTCTCGCTCGAGTTCCAGCGTGAAAGCAAGCAGCAGCTCTGCGAAGTCTCGCTCGAGTTCGTCTTCTCCGAAGACTTCGTCTAGCGGAAAGAATGCTATAATCGCTGTGTCTGGCGTGCCTAGCAGTCTCAGAATCGGATTCACGGACAATGTTCTGACCGTTGCGCTGGCGAGCCCCTCGATGGTCAGGGTCCAGGTATTCGATATGACCGGCCAGCTCATTGAGAAAATGGACGAGTATGTCTCGGGTTCTCACGTATTTGACTTTGGAAGGTTGACGCAAGGGAATTACGTCGTGCGGGTGTCTAGCAGGTCCGTGCATAAGTCGGTACGTATTGTAGTGCGGTAATTGCACTCGCAAAGGTTAGCTCAAAATCCCGTTCCGTCTGGAGCGGGATTTTCTATATTCAGGCCATGCCCCACGAAACCTTATTCGACCCCATCCGCAAGAAGGATGTACCCGCCACACCCGAAGAACAAGTGCGCCAGGCGACTATCCAGTTCTTGCTGAACGAGGTCAAGGTACCTGCGCACTTGATTGCGGTGGAGTTTGCGCTTTCGACAATAGAGCCCAAGACGGACGACCGCGTGGATATAATGGTCCACAACTTCCGCGAGGGGGCCCCGCTCGACAAGCCGTGGCTGCTGGTGGAATGCAAGGCTCCCGGCGAATACACATGGGAAGCCCTACAAGTCCAGCTCAACAAGTACCTGAGGATTCTTACGCCCAAGTATGTGATGCTCGCGCTGGGGGATACCGTCCGCTATTTCAAACTTGACGGCAAAAAGTTTTCCAAAATAGAAGCCCTTCCATTATATTAGGGCATCATCGGATATTTTTTCATAAAAAAAAGAATCCCGCAAGACTGCGGGATTCACAAGATTCATGCTTGACTTCGATTAGAAGAAGATGAAGCCGCCCAGCGAGGCAATCATAGGATCGCCGTTGAATCCGCCAAGAGGATCGTTGTAGAAGTTCTTGGCGACGTTCGCTTCGAGGGCGTAGTTGTTGTACTGGAAGCGGACTCCCGTGTCAACCGTCGTTCTGTCGGTGTGGAACGTGATCTTGGAGTAATCCGTCTTGTTCTTGCCTTCGATAGCAGTTGTCGATGCGTAGTTGATCGGAGTCCAAGTGTGGGCTACGCCAGCATGGATGATCCAGCATTTGGTGAGAGCGAGTTCGCCGAGGATGTTCGGAGTCGTGTTGATGCCGAATTCCATAGCGCTTTCACGTTCGTTCTCGATATCGTCATAGATGAAGACGGGGACTTCCGTGTTCAAGCCAATGAGGATTCGGGCGTTTTCAGCACTGAGGACTGTTCCACCGATATTGAAATACGGGTTGAACTTCAGATGAGATTCCGGGTCCGTTTCCGTGACTTCCTTGCCAATATCAGGCTTCGTGGTCGTCGTGAGGTTATGACGGACGAATTCCAAGCCTACAGTCCAGAACACGTCCTTTCCGGACGGGGCATTGGAGAAGCTCACGTTGGCCTTGATGTCGAAGAAGTCTTCGTCATATTCGCCGAGATTTTTTACCTCGTAATCGTTTTCTTCTCGAGTGGTAATCCAATCGACGCTGGCACCCAGCTTGTAGCCGCCCAGGATGAAACCGGCCTTGACGCCGATATCGTCACCGGGTTCGGTCTTGAGGGAATCGGTTTCATTGTCTTCTTTGATGGTTTGTAACGTATTGCCGAGCGATGCGTTAACGCTAATGCCGAAGGACTGCGTTGCAAGACCGGCAGTAAGGAGACCGAGTTCGTTAGAGTTGTCGAAGCCGAGGAAATAGGTCGTAGATTCGCCGAAGGCGACAACGCCGGTCTGGAGAGTCGGTTCAACATAGAACAGCTTGGAGCCGAACATGTCTACCGGAATGCCCATGTTGCCACCAACGGTAGCGGCGGCAGCTTCGTTGCCGACGGCGTTGTAGGAATTGCCATGGAGAACATTGAAACGGTCTGCGGGGGCTGCTTCTGCTGTAGCTTCCGGAGCCGGTTCAGCAACAGGTTCTGGAGCCGGAGCAGGTGCCGGGGCCGGAGCGGGTGCCGGGGCCGGTTCGGCAACGACAGTTTCTTCGGCTGGTTGTTCGGCCGGCTGTTCGGCGTATTGTTCTGCCGGAGCGGTTTGTTCAACCGGAGCAGCCTGTTCTGCAACAGGCTGTTCGGCGGGCTGTGCTGCGGGGGCAGTAGCCGGTGTTGCATTCTGAGCCATTGCTGCAGAGATGGCAACAGCGGTTCCAAGAGTCAAGAGTTTAAGATTCATCTAAATCTCCTTTGTTGATTAAACTAAAAAGAAGATAGTTAAAAAAAAGTTAAATAACAAAAAAAGGTAAAAAAAGACTCTTTTTTACCCCTAAATTATATGGATTATTGTTAAAACTGACTTTTTCGCTTGTCAATCCAGGCCAAAACGGCCTTTTTTGCCTCTTCTGCAAGGATTTCCTTCTTGTTTTTCTTTTTCATCTCAATTTTATGGGGAAGAAGCCCGAAATTGAAGTTCATTGGCTGGAAATTCTCGTTTTCTTCGACAAGACGGTTCATCAAAGAGGCGATGCAGCTTTCTTCGGGGAGCGGGTCGGCCACCCCGTGACGCAACGTCTGGGCCATGTTCCAGGCGGCATACCATCCGGTCGCCACGGCCTCGGTATAACCTTCGGAACCGGTAATCTGACCAGCGAACCAGGTCGGGGGAATTCCTTGGGAACAGGGGAGGTCTGGGCGCAGGCGAAGTGTTGCGTCCAGGAACTTGGGCGACTCGATGAAAGTATTGCGGTGCATGCAGCCGAGGCGTGCGAATTTCGCATTGCGCAAGGCCGGTACCATCGTGAAAATTTCTTTCTGCGTGCCCCATTTCAGGCGCGTCTGGAAACCGACCATGTTGAAAAGGGTCTTTTGCTTGTTCTCGGCACGGAGCTGGATGACGGCATACCACAGGTGCCCGTTGTTGCCTAAACCGAGTCCGATGGGGCGCATGGGGCCGTGACGGAGCGTCTCGTAACCGCGGCGTGCCATTTCCTCGACAGGGAGGCAACCTTCGAACAGTTCGTTCTTTTCGAAGGGGCGTGGTTCCACGGCTTCGGCTTCGCAGAGTTTGCGGACGAATTCCGTGTAGGTTTCCTTGTCAAGCGGGCAGTTGATAAAGTCGGCCGTTTCGCCCTTCTCCCAGCGGTTCATGTAGAACGCATGGTCAAAGTCGATGCTGTCGGCTTCGACAACGGGTGCGATGGCGTCGAAAAAGTGCAGGCGGTTCCCGCCAAGGCGTTTAAAGATGTCGTCGGCGAGGGCGTCGCTGGCCAAAGGGCCTGCGGCCACGAGGGTAGGGCAGTCGCCTTCGAGGCTTGTGACTTCTTCGCGGCGGAGGGTGATGTTGGGGCATTCCGCGATCTTCTTTTCGACCGATTCGCTGAAGATATCGCGGTTGACTGTGAGCGAATCGCCTGCGGGTACCGCCGCTTCGCGTGCGGAATCCAGCAGGAAACTGCCGAGCATCGTGAGTTCCTGTTTCAGGAGCCCATGCGCACTTGTGATTCCCAAAGCCTTGAAACTGTTGGAACAGACGAGCTGGGCCAGATGGCCGTCCCGGTGGGCAGGAGTCTGCTTGACCGGGCGCATCTCGTACAGGTCGACCTTGAAACCACGGCTTGCCAACTGCAGCGCTGCTTCGCAGCCAGCAAGACCACCACCGATAACACGAACACGTTGTGGCTTTGAGGTCAGGGCTTCGCCCCTTTGAGTAATGAGGTCGCTCATTTACCTCACACCTAGTTTGTCACCATCTTGCGATAGCTTTTGGCGTTGCCTATCCAGAGTTTGACAAGCAAATCCTCAAGCGAGGCAGTACTGACACATTCGGGGTCGGCATCTTGGATCTCGTCGGAAATCAGGTTGGCCTGAGTCTGGTTGAGCATGCCGTAGTACAGGGCTTCCATCAGTTGCGAAAGAAATTCCTTCGAAACTTTGGCGATGGCTTCCATGTCGTTCAGTGGGGGCAACTGCGCCGTTTCGGGATGGAACTGGTCCAGGTTGTCCATGGCCCACATGTCCGCAGCCTTGTACATTTCCGGAGAAAGCGACAACTTTTTCAGGAGAGCGCGATAATCGCCCCATTCCTTCTGCGTTGTACGTCCTTTTTTCCGGACACCCTTCAAAAAGGAAAGAACGGTGTAGTACAAGTTCTTTTCTTTTTGGACAGTTTCTTTTGTTGATGCCTGAGTCATGACAACCTAAAACGCTTAGTGCCTAAAGTGCCTCATTCCGGTGAACACCATCGCGATGCCGAATTCGTCGCACTTCTCGATAGAGAGGTCGTCCTTCTTGGAACCACCCGGCTGCACAATGTAGCGCACACCGGCGTCGTGGGCGGCTTCTACGTTGTCCGGGAACGGGAAGAAGGCGTCGGAACCCATCACGACTTCGCCGAAAACCTTGCGTTCCAGCGCCTTGAGTCCGGCCTCGTCAATGAGCTTGCCAGATTCGTCGAAGAACGGCTTGGCTTCTTCCAAACGGGCGACGTTGTCGCGGACACGCGGCTGGCAAAGGCGGAGGTTCGAGTCGATGCGGTTGGGCTGGCCGGGGCCGAGGCCCATCACCTGGAAGTAACCGGGCTTGTATTCGTAGCCCATCACGATAGCGTTAGACTTGGTGTGCTTAGTCACGAGCCAAGTAAAGCGGGCGAGGTCTTCCTTGTTCTTCGGGAACTGGGCCTTCGTTACGCATTCAAACTTTTCGTAGGTGTCCACGTCGCGGTCCTGCACCAGCATGCCGCCGATGACGTGCTTGTACACCTTGCAGTGGGTTGCCTTCTTGATTTCGCCGACTTCGAGGAGGCGGATATCCTTGGACTTGTTCTTGAGGAATTCGAGAGCGTCGTCGTCGAATGCCGGAGCGAGGAGAATTTCCACGAACTTGCCCTTGAGGAACTCGGCCGTCTGGAGGTCGACCTTGCGGGTCACGGCAATCACGGAACCGAACGCCGACACCGGGTCACCTGCCCAGGCGGCTTCCATGGCTTCGCGGAGCGTTTCGCCGGTGGCGAGTCCGCAGGGGTTCATGTGCTTCACGATGACGACTGCGTTGCCGTCGCTGAATTCGCGGGCCATTTCGAGGGCAGCGTCAGCGTCGACGATGTTGTTGTAGGAAAGTTCCTTGCCCCAGAGCTGCTTTGCGGTGGCGAGGCTTGCTTCGGTGCAGGTCGGGTCGCGGTAGAACACAGCGGACTGGTGGGAGTTTTCACCGTAGCGCATCGGCACGGGATCGACAAATTTCAAAACGAGTTCTTCGGACATAAAGTTTCCTTTGATAATTACAGGATGCAATATAGAAAATAGAGGCTAGAGAATAGAGACTTAGAGACTAGTGAATAAGAATCACGCACTTCGTGCGTTAATAACAGACGGCGAAGCCGTGATATTTCTCTCTAGCCTCTAGATCCTAGCCTCTAGATCCTAGAACAAACTTGGTGGCGGATTGTTGTCGTCTAGCCCGGCCAGATTGCGGTCGGCATCGGACATTTGGTTCGGCGGGAGGTTGTCGAGCGGGTCTTCGGGTTCCACAATCAGGTTGTAGTACACGTTGTTCTTGAGTTCGTCCTCGATGTAGAAGAGCGTGCCGCCCATGGCAGAACCGCAACCGGCACATGCGCCCTGGTAACGGATCTTGAGCCGGTTGTCTTCCGTAAGGTCGAGGATTTCCACATCGCCGCCGTCGCCCTGAAGCATTCCACGGACGGACTGGTGCAGCCAGGCCTCAATTTTCTCGATTTTTTCGTGTTTCGCAAGGGCGTTCCACTCGGCGTCCGCCTCGGCACGACCTTCTGCGGTCTGCGTGCGGTACTTGATGCGTTCCATCTTTTCGCGCACGAGGATGGCCGTGCCCTTCTTTTCGGGGTAAGTCTCGAGGATGCGCTTGATGAGCGTATTCATCTGCTTGATTTCGGGAGCGTTTTCGGGGATGGCGCGCACGTCCGGAGTATCGCGGAGTTCAAGTTCCAGGCTCTCGGCCGTAATAGCGCAAGCCTCGTCCACCGTCACCATCTGGATCTTCTTGCAGAACGAGTCGGCGAGGGCGGTGAATATCGGGCCACCATAGGTGAAGAACCGCGTCTCGAGAATCTTGTCGCAGTCCGGGTCTATCATCAAGTAGACCTTGAGGCTTGATTCTTTCACATCGACGAGGGCGAGACCCTTTTCGTCAGCTTCAATTTGGAAAATGGCTCCACGGTACTTGGGGGCCTTGGCGGTCTCCTGCACCTTCTGGGAGAGGTTTGCACACAATTCTTCGCTCATGATGCGGCCAAATGTAGAATTTTTTAGGCGCGAGGCGCGAGGCACGAGGCTCGGGAAGAGAGCGGTGAGCCATGAGCAGTGAGTTTTTTGATGATTAGTAAGCAGTTAAAGGATAAATCCAGAATTCATCACTTCCTACTGTCTACTAGTACTCTCGCTACGCTCAAGTACCAAATGCTCGGCTCGGCCATGTTCAAGCAAGCTTGACCGCGGCGCTCGCCTTACGCATTTGTCCTACTTCCTACTGTCTACTGTCTACTTCCTACAGTCTACCTACTGCACATCCACGGTCACCTTATACATCGCCTTGCCTTTATACCCGGAGAGTTCGCCTGCCGGAGCGGTAAGGACCTTGATGTTCTTCTTGGTGACGCCGTTTTGCTGCATCAGCACTTTGAGCAAGTCTTCGTCGCGCTTGCTTGCGAGTGTGGCCAGTTCGGTTTTCAGTTTTTTCTCATCAATATCTGCGGCATGTTCATTGGCGTAGGCCTTGAAGGCTTCGTCGCTGTCCTTGATTTCGAGGATAGCACGTTCGTCAAGTTCGTTCAGCGTCTGCTTGCCCTGCGACTGCTTGTAGAACTCTGTCTTGAGCATGTGCTGCTTGTTCCTCTTTGCAGCCCTGTTCGGGTTGTAGTACTGCGTAAAGATGAGCTTGAGCTTCGGGTCGTTGGCCAGGACCTCGGTCATCTTGGAAGCCTTGGCGTATTGCTCGCTCGTGAAGGTCGCACTCTTGACATCGATGAGAATTTCGTCGTTATTGCCGAGGTCAAGACCGACCATGCCGGCACCTGTCGTGGCGACATTGCCCACAACCTTCAGCGGGGATACCGCGACCTTGATAATCAGGTTCATCACGGTCTTCCAGATAATCTTCAGCACAGAGAACTCCGGGTCCTTCATGTTGCCCTTGACCGGGATATCGAACTGGATCTTGTCGTTCTTGTCTTTAAGGATGTAAAGGCCGACCTTCATCGGGACTGTGAATTCCGGATTGACAGAATTGTCTTTGTCACCGACGTCAATATTGTAGATGTCGATGGTGTTCTTGCTTTCCAGGTTGAAGTCCTGAATCTTGTTCTCGCTCGCGAAGGCCATCGTGCCAGCGCTGATGGGGTAGCCAGTGTAGTGGAGGCTGTAGTTGCTGAAGTGCTTCAGGGCGAGGTTCTTCACGCTGATGTAGGCGTCCATTGTGCCGATGTCGCTCAAAGCACCTTTGTACTTGACCGAGACGCTGCCACCTTCGGGGAACGATGCTGTGACGTTTACGGTGCACGGGGTGTCGAAATTGATGTTCGAGCCATTCACCGTAATGCCGCTCACCGTGTAGTTGAACGGCTTCGTGAGAGTCTGGTCGTTTGCGCTGACCTTGGTGTTGTGGACGTAGAGCTTGCCGACCTTGGCGACCATCTTCTTGGCTGGTTCAGGCTTCGCTTCCTCGGCCTTGGCCGTGGTGTCAGGGGCGCTACTGTCAGCCGGAGCGGCGGACTTTTTGTTCAGCGGGGCAAGCAGCACGTCGATGTTTGTCTTGCCGTCCTTGTACATGTCCATGTGGGCGTAGGCCCCGTCAACAATCACCGAGTCAATGATGAACGTATTCTCGTTCAAGTTCGCCTTGCCGATGCCGACACCGACATGCTTAACTCCGATAGTCTTGCCGCTTGTTTCGGTCAAAACAACGTTGTCTACGGAAACGATGCCGCCCACGTTGCTTGAAAGCACGTCGTTAAGGTTGCCCGCGACAGAAATGTCGGTGGATACGCTACCACTGAAGTCCTTGTAAGCGATAAAGTCGTTCAGATAGGGCTTGCCACAGGCCAGTGCGAAGTCCTTGAGGCCCACGTTCACGTTGAAATCGTTCGTCGCCGCATTGACGGACACTTTGACGTTCAAATCGCCGCCGTCGGCAAACTTGAGGCTCACGCCTACGTCGGTCTGTTTATTGCTCAGGTAGACAGCCGGGATGGCGATGCCGAAATCCTTGATATGAATTTTAGAGCCGATTTTCGTGTCTTCATATATAATGTTGCCGTTCTCGAACACGATATTCTTGACGGAAATGCTGACCGGGAGGCCTTTCGCGATTTCGGCGGCGTTGACCATGCCGGTATCGGATGCAGCCGTGTCAACGGCGACCGTGTCGGGGGAGGTTGAGTCCGCTTTGGCGAGAAAATCCAAGATATCGCTGAAGTTGAACTTGTCCCCATTTTGCGTGACATGCACAAAGAGACCTTTCATGTAGATTTCGCTGACAGCGGCCGTCCTGGTCACAATCTTGAGCGGGTCCACATTGATGCGGAACTTGTCAAAGGAGACAAAAGGCGTTGTTCCGTCCTGCTCCAGCAAGGCAAATTTGTCGACATTCACGGTAAACGTGAACGGATTGAGGCTTACGCTCTCAATCGCCATTTTTCGACCGATAAACTCTTCGGAATGGGCTACTACGTAATCCTTGATGAATCCCGGGGCGAATTTGAGGGCCGCGAGAACGAGGACAATCAAGGCGACAAGGGAAATCAGGATAATCTTAATAGCTTTTTTCATGCCAATTAATCTAGAAAAAACCAGTATTCTCTTTTATAAAGCAACTCATATGGAAGGCAAAAGAATTGTATATTAAAGAAAAATGATTAATTCCACGCCAATCCTAACCACCAACCACTAACCACTGTCTACTTCCTACTTCCAACTACCAACTAATATGATTTCCCTCGCACTCACACGTTTTGAAAAAGTTTTCCCTGCAAATCTCAAAGGCAAGCGCCTCGGTGCCGTCCTTCATCCGGCATCCGTCCTCCCGGATTTGCGCTATACTCTCGACCTTCTTAAGGAATACGACGGTAAACTCTTTAAACTTTCGGCGCTTTTTGGCCCGCAACACGGCATCAAGGGGCACACCCAGGACAACATGATCGAATGGGAAGGCTACACCGACCCCGAACTGGGTATTCCCGTTTATAGCTTGTACGGCGAACACCGCGAACCGACTCCTGAAATGCTCAGCCACGTGGACATGATGCTCGTGGATTTGCAAGATGTGGGCGCACGCTATTACACGTTTATCTGGACGCTTTTCCTCTGCATGAAGGCCTGCGAGAAGGCCGGCATCCCTGTCATTGTGGTGGACCGCCCGAACCCCATCAACTGCGTAGACGAAGAAGGCCCGGTATTGGATCTCGATTACACGAGTTTTGTGGGGCTCCACAGCATCCGCACGCGCCATGCGAAAACGATTGGCGAACTTGCGGTGCAGTTCAAGGAAGAACGCTTCCCGAAGTGCGAACTCTATGTGCTCGGCATGGAAGGCTACGACAAAAAGATGTGGTACGACCAGACGGGACTCCCGTGGATTCTGCCGAGCCCGAACATGCCCACGCTCGATACCGCCATCGTTTACCCGGGCATGTGTCTGTTCGAGGCGACCAACGTGAGCGAAGGCCGTGGCACCACGCGCCCCTTCGAGATTTTCGGTGCGCCGTTCATCGATGCAGTCAAGCTCTGCAAGTACATGAACGGGCTTAAGCTCCCCGGAGTTTACTTCCGCGAGAACTACTTCCAGCCCACATTCCACAAGGGTGCTGGCCAGATTTGCGGGGGCGCGCAGATCCACGTGCTCGACCGCGACAAGTTCCGCAGTTTCGACATGGCGGTGAAGCTTTTGCAGTACATCTTCAACGAGTATCCGAACGATTTTGCCTGGAAGCAACCGCCTTACGAATATGAATTCAAGAAGTTGCCCATCGACATTTTGCTCGGCAACGGCACGTTCCGCAAGGAATTCATAGAGAGTATTATTTAACCAAGGAGACCACATGACTGAACAGAAAAACGGAAAATTTGAAATGCCCGCCCTCCCGTACGCGGGCGCAGACCTGGCCCCGGCTCTGAGCGCGGAGACCATCGAGTTCCACTACGGAAAGCACCTGCAGACCTACCTCAACAACCTGAACGCGGCCCTCCCGGGTAGCGCCTTCGAAGGCAAGTCGCTCGAAGACATCGTGAAGACTGCTGAAGGCGGCGTTTTCAATAATGCGGGCCAGTTCCTGAACCACTCCATGTACTTCTTGCAGTTTGCCGCCCCGAAGGCTGACAACGCCCCGACGGGTAAGATTGCGGATGCCATCGCTCGCGACTTCGGCTCCTTCGAGAAGTTTCAGGAAGAATTCCAGGCGAAAGGTGCTGGCCTCTTCGGTTCCGGCTGGGTCTGGCTCTCCACCGATGCATCGGGCAAACTCGTGATTACGCAGGAAGGCAACGCCCAGAATCCGCTCACCAAGGGCCTCAAGCCGCTGTTGACCTTCGACGTGTGGGAACACGCCTACTACATTGACTACCGCAACCGCCGTCCGGATTACCTCAAGGCGCTGTGGAGTATCGTCAATTGGGACGAAATCAATAACCGTCTTGGCTAATTTCTTGCCTATGGAGTGTCAATAACTCCTTACAAAAAGTCCCGGATTCTAAATCCGGGGCCTTTTAAATTTATAGGAGATCCCCGCTCGGAGGCGGGGATGACAAATTAGGGCTTAACCCTCAACCTTCGGAAGCTGGGCGAGGCTCTTCGCGATGTCTTCATCCGTCGGGATGTAGTCGTTCATTTCGCCGTCGTTGAACTTCTGGTAGGCGACCATGTCGAAGTAACCTGTGCCGGTGAGGCCGAACACGATGTTCTTGGCCTGGCCGTTTTCCTTGCACTTGAGGGCTTCGTCGATCGTCGCGCGGATGGCGTGGCTGGATTCCGGAGCCGGGAGGATGCCTTCGGTCTGGGCGAAGAGCTTGGCGGCTTCGAACACCTTGGTCTGTTCCACGGACGTTGCACGCATCAGGCCCTGATCGTAGAGTTCAGAGAGGATGCTGCTCATGCCGTGGTAGCGGAGGCCACCGGCGTGGTTGGCAGACGGGATGAAACTGGAGCCCAGCGTGTACATCTTGGCGAGCGGGCAGACCTTGCCGGTATCGCAGAAGTCGTAGGCGTACTTACCGCGGGTGAAGCTCGGGCAGCTTGCCGGTTCCACGGCGAGAATGTCGTAGTCGGCTTCGCCACGGAGCTTTTCACCGACGAACGGGCTGATAAGGCCACCGAGGTTGGAACCACCGCCGGCGCAACCGATGATGAGGTCGGCCTTCACGCCGATCTTGTCGAGGGCGGCCTTCGTCTCGAGACCGATGACGGACTGGTGCAGCAGCACCTGGTTCAGCACGGAACCGAGAACGTAGCGGTAACCCGGCTGCTTCACGGCGGCTTCAACGGCTTCGGAAATGGCGCAGCCGAGGCTACCCGTGGTGCCCGGGAATTCGGCGTTGATCTTCTTGCCGATTTCGGTGGTCATGGACGGGGACGGGGTGACGCTTGCACCGTAGGTGCGCATGACTTCGCGGCGGAACGGCTTCTGCTCGTAAGAAACCTTCACCATATAGACCTGGCAGTCAATGCCGAAGAAGGCCGATGCCATCGAGAGGGCGGTGCCCCACTGGCCTGCACCCGTTTCGGTGGTCACACCCTTGAGGCCTTGCTTCTTGGCGTAGTAGGCCTGGGCGATGGCGGAGTTGAGCTTGTGGGAACCCGAGGTGTTGTTGCCTTCGAACTTGTAGTAGATGTGGGCCGGAGTGCCGAGGGCCTGTTCGAGGAAGTAGGCGCGGACCAGCGGCGACGGACGGTACATCTTGTAGAACGTGAGAATGTCTTCGGGAATTTCGAAGAAGCGGGTGTCGTTGTCGAGTTCCTGCTTGATGAGCTCGTCGCAGAACACGGGCTGCAGGTCTTCGAAAGTCACGGGCTTGCCGGTACCCGGGTTCAGGAGCGGTGCGGGCTTTTTCTTCATGTCGGCACGTACGTTGTACCATGCCTTCGGGAGTTCGTTTTCTTCGAGGTAAGTCTTGACCGGGCCGTCGAGTTTGAGAGAGTTTCTCATTTTATTTTCCTTTCTTTGTTGTAGTGAGCATCCGTTTCAGGTTCTTGCCGGGTATCCAAAATTTTTGCAAAAAAATTGGCTCCCTTTGAGGAGCCTGCTTCTTTTTGAATACCGTAGCAAAAATACCAGACTCCTAACTATAGGGCCTGCCACCACCAGAAGTTGATGCTTGCTACGAATTTCATGTGCCGAAATATACCTAAAAATGGGCTTTTTGGCAAAAAAGAAATGTAAAAAAACGTTTATGTGCGCTTGTTTGCCCAAAAAAGGGAATTGTTCATTTGTTTTTTTTGGCAAAATAGATTATCTTGATTAAATATCTCTTACTTCATTTAGCTTTTTCCATTTTCGCATTCACAGGTACGATTTATGGCTATAGACAACAGACTTTTTACGGGACAGTATTCCTCCTTCGGCGAGGAAAAAATCGAGCACACTCTCTCGGCGACTTCCAAGATCATGCCGTTGCATCCGGGTAACAGACGCCCGAGCATCCATCGTACACCGCGAAAACCGGTGCATAAATAACAAACGGAACATTTTTTTCGGGGCAATACAGAAGATGCGATAATTTTTTAATTTTATCGCATGGAATCCTATTTCTTTATCGGTGTTGCGGGCGTGGGCATGAGTGCCATTGCCCAGTATCTTGTTGGCAAGGGTGTTTCTATCAGCGGGTCCGACCGTCAATTTGGCGAGTTCCTTGCCGGTAAAACGGAAAAGCCGCTCGTCATGGGCCAGCTCGAAGATTGCGGGGTCAGGTGCTTTGCGCAGGACGGTTCGGGCATAACAGATGGCCTGACCGCCGTGGTGGTGAGCACCGCCATCGAGGATACGAATCCCGACCTCAAGCGCGCCAAGGAACTTGGAATCCCGGTGATGCACCGCAGCGAAATGCTCGCGAAGATTTCGAAAGAGGCAAAAACCATCGCCGTGAGCGGCACCAGTGGCAAGTCCACCGTGACCGCGATGATTTACCATATCTTGCAGTATGCCGGCCTCCAGCCCTCCGTGATGACGGGTGCTGGCCTCGTGAACCTGCAAAAAGAAGGCAAGATTGGCAACGCCGTGAGCGGCAAGGGCGAATGGCTTGTGGTCGAAGCCGACGAAAGCGACGGGACGCTCGTACGCTACGAACCCGAAATTGGGCTTATCCTGAACGTCGACAAGGACCACAAGGAAATGAGCGAGCTTCAGGAAATCTTCCTCAAGTTCAGCCACAACATCCTCGACAACGGGAAAATCCTCATCGTAAACGACGCGCACCCGCTTGCCAAGAAGTTCAGTGCGGGCCGCGAATTTGATTTTGGCTTCGAAAGCTACGTGGGCGTGCAGGGCACCGACTTCAAGTCTGTCGGCACCTCCATCCAGTTCCGCGTGCGCCACAAGGCCGAACTCGTGAAATTCATCGTGCCGCTTCCGGGTAAGCACAACATGGAAAATGCGCTCGCCGCGACGGCTGCCGCCTTGTTTACGGGAGTTTCCCTGCATACCTGTGCCGATGCTCTGGCCACTTTCCCCGGCGTGTTCCGCCGTCACCAGATTTTGGGGACGTTCAACGGGGTCACGCTCGTGGACGACTTCGCGCACAACCCTGCCAAGATTGCAGCCAGCATCAAGAGCGCCCAGGACTTTACCGATGGCCGCGTGATTGCCTGGTTCCAGCCGCACGGTTTCGGTCCTACGCGATTCCTGCGCAACGACCTTGTAGAATTCATCTCGAAGACGCTCCGTCCCAAAGATTTTGATGACGACCGCGACAACGACATGATGTTCTTTAGCGAAATCTACTATGCCGGCGGTACCGTTACCCGCGATATCAGTGCGGGCGACCTCGCCGACGACCTGTTGCTGAAGGGCTGTGAAGCCATCTACATCGAAAACCGCGATGAATGCGCCAAGAAAATGGTGGAATGTGCCCAGCCGGGCGACACGATTCTGCTGATGGGTGCACGTGACCCCAGTTTGCAGGCATTCGCTCAATCTGTCCAGAAACTCCTTGAATCACGATGAACGGTGAATCATGCTCCTGTTTAGGCCCCCACTTCTTACGGACAGGGATGCTGCGGCAAAGGCGGTGGCTGAATCGGGCTACAATGGGAGCGATGCTGGATTTGCGAATGTTTACCTGCTGCGCAAAAAATACGGCACGCTGATTGCCCTGCAAGAGGGTTTCCTGTTCCGCTACTACAATGGGGAAGGGAGCCGCCGGGGCTATGCTTTCCCGCTAGGAGCTGGCGCCCTATCCAAGGCGCTTGAGCTGATTGCTGAAGACGCCCGTGAATCGGGCCGACCGTTGGAATTCTGCCTGGTCAACGAGCCCCGGGCACAGATTTTGCGAGAATATTTTAATACGAAAGCTGGGGCGAACAGCGCGGAACCCGCCCTCCATTTCGAAAACAACCGCGGCGACAGCGACTACATCTATTCGGCGGAAATCCTCGCAACGCTCCCCGGCAGCGATTACCGCAAGAAACGCAACCATATCTCGCGCTTTACGCGCACCTACGGGCAGTTCGAACTGCGCGCAATGACTCCGGCAAACATTTCCGACGCCTTAGAAATCGAAAAGCGTTGGCTGAATGATGACGGCGAAACGGCTCTGGAAAATACCGATTGCGAAACGCCGTGCGATTGTGCGGAAGCCGCTCTGGCGGAACGCTCCGAAGACGAAAAATCGCGTATGGCGGAATACTGCGCCATCGTGGAGGCGCTGGAAAACTTTGATGCGCTCGGCATGAAGGGCGGCGTGCTGTATGTCGAAGGCAAACCTGTCGGCATGACGATCGCTTCTGAAATCGCCCCTGCTGTGTGGGACATCCATTTCGAGAAAGTTATCGGCGAATATGCGGACAACGGCGGGTATGCCGTCATCAACAAACTCTTTGCTGAACACCTTGTGGCTGCAGGGGCGACGCTCATCAACCGCGAAGAAGACATTGGGCTTGAAGGCCTCCGCAAAGCCAAACTCTCGTACTATCCGCAGACGATTCTCGATAAAACACATGTTAGAGTGGGGGAGTGATGCTTTCCCGCGTTCTTTCAAAACAATCCTGTGCCGCCTGCAAGTTCTGCTGTTCATTCCGCCGGCAGAGCCTCTGGGAAACTCCGCTTTTCCCGCCCGAGGTCGTTGAAAAACTGAGCAAGCCCAACGATTACGGCGTAGTGGGGGAGTTTGCGACAGTCGAGACCCCGCAGGGCCCATCTGCTGGCCGCCTGGTTCTTGAAGACAAATTCCGCACCGACGACCCCGAAGAAGAAGTCCCCTGTACCTTCCTCGATCCGCACAAAGGCTGCATCTTGAAAGCAGAAGACAAACCCTTCGATTGTTCCATCTGGCCTCTCCGCGTTATGAATAAGGGGGGCGAACTCGTCATCGCACTCACGCCCACATGCCCGACTATCGGCGCGATTCCCCGGCCCGAACTGGTTGAACTCGTCAAGAACGGGCTCGGAGCAAAGATTTTCGAGTACGCCAAAACGCATCCCTACATTATAAAGGAATACCGCGAAGGTTTTCCGATTATTTATCTTTAGCCCGTGAACAATAATCCCTTCGAACTCATAAAGACAAGCGACCATAGCAAGGCTCGCCGCGGTCGTCTCCACACCGCCCATGGCACCATCGAAACGCCGATTTTTATGCCGGTGGGGACTCTTGCGAGCGTGAAGGGACTTTCTTCTCGTGATCTGCGTGAAATGCAGGCGCAGATTATCCTCGCGAATACGTACCACCTGTACTTGCGCCCGGGCACGGAACTCGTGGCCAAGATGGGCGGCGTTCAGAAGTTCATGGGCTGGAACGGCCCGATGCTCACCGACAGCGGCGGATTCCAGGTCTGGAGCCTCAAGGAGTTGCGCCACATTACCGAAGAGGGCGTGGAATTCCATAGCCATCTGGATGGCTCGCGCCACATGTTCACCCCGGAATCGGTGATGAAGGCCCAACGCGAAATCGGCGCGGACATCATCATGGCCTTCGACGAATGCACGCCTTACCCGAGCACCGTCGAGGAAGCTTCGCAATCGCTCGACTACACGCTCAAATGGACACGCCGGGCAGTGGACTGGCTCCGCGAAAACCCGCCTGTCCATGATTATCCGCAGTATTTCTTCGGGATTGTGCAGGGCGGCATGCACAAGGAACTCCGCCAAAAATCCATCGACGCCCTCAAGGAAATCGCTCCCGACGGCTACGCGATGGGCGGCCTTTCCGTAGGCGAACCCGTAGAAACCATGTACGAAATTGCGGATTTTTGCACAAATTCGCTGCCTGCTGACCGAGCCCGCTACGTGATGGGGGTGGGTACGCCCTGGAACCTGCTGGAACTCATCAAGCGCGGGGTCGACATGTTCGACTGCATTCTGCCCGCCAAGAACGCGCAGGACGGCCTTGTGTACACCAGCAGGGGTGTGCTCCGTTACAAGAACGCCAAGTTCGCCGATGACAGCCGCCCGCTCGACCCGGAATGCGACTGCCATTGCTGCCGGAACTACACCCGCGCCTACGTGCGCCACCTGTTCAAGACCAAGGAACCCCTCGGCTGGACGCTTTCGACGCTCCACAACCTGCATTTCTACCTGCATTTGATGCAACAGGCCCGTGACCATATCGAAAAGGGCGATTTTGACGAATGGTCTACAGAAATTATCCCGCAACTCCAGCAGGAGGCGGAATAATTTTTAGAGTTCCCACCAAGGAACGGCCCAAATGTCATCGGCAAGCTTATAGGGGGTGGGCGTGTTGCAGGCGACAATCGCTGTACCGATGTTTTCGCTCGGGAAAGTTTCTTTAAAAGAGGTGATTCCCTTCGTGTCTTTCTTGGTGGGGTGTGTCGTAATTTTGATTTCCAATGGGAAAACCATGCCGTTGCATTCCAGAAGTAAATCGACCTCCGCTCCGGAATACGCCCTATAGTGGTAGATGTTGGGCCTGGCATGCCAAGCGTTAATCCGTTTCACGACTTCCATCACGACAAATGTTTCAAATATGTGCCCGTATAACGGGTGAGAAGCAAGAATTTCTGGAGAAAAAATTCCCTGCAGGTTGCACAAAAAACCTGTATCGACAAAGTAGCCCTTGCTCTTGCCCGAAATTCGCTTGACGGGGTTCCTATTAAACGGAGGAATCTTTATCCACTGGTACGAAGCTTCGCAGATATTTTCCCAACGAACCGCCGTGGTACGGTCAATCCCGAGGTCTCGTCCCAGTTCGTTTGAGTTTACCTCTTGTGCAGACAACGCCGAAAGCAGACGCACGAAACGTGAAAATAGGGTTAGGTTAGAAATCTCGGAAATATTACGGACATCGCGCTCGATATAGGTTCGCATATAGCCCGTAAAGAAATCTGGGATAAGCTGATTGGGCATTTCCAAAAGCCCAGGCATCCCGCCGCGCCACATCAGGCGGCTCAGAGGTGGTACAGATCCATCACCGAATCCCGAAAAATCATCTGCGCCATCTGTAAGCAGAGCTTCGAGTATTCCGTGTTCCTCCTTTTGGAACATCTCCTTAAAACAAAGTGGGTAGAGATCAAGTACTGCAACACGTCCGGCCATGGATTCCGCCGCTCCGCGCAACACATTTAGATTCTGCGAACCGCTCAGGTAGAAAAGCGATTTTTCATTCGCATGTTCATCAACAAAACGCTTAAGAGAAGCGAGAACCTGCGGCACATATTGCACCTCGTCCAAAAATCCAGGCGAGTTCATCTGCTTCAGGAACAGGTCTGGGTCAGCCTTGGCTCCGCGAATATCCTCAACAGGGTCGAATGTTACCATTGAACCCGCCGGGACGAGTTCTTTGACCAGAGTCGTTTTACCGACCTGTCTAGCACCCGTTAGCAAGACACACGGAAAAAACTTGAATAATGTCTCAAGCCTATTTTGGATAAATCGATGGAGCATAGCACCTCTATTTTTATGGATAATATACATAAAAATATAGGTAAAGTCAAGTTTTGTCTATAAAAATATGGATTACATCCGTAAAATTAAAGATGAATTGATGCCTTTGGCAAAAAAAACACCCCCGACACACAAATGCCGAGGGTGATATCCTCAAAGTGAGCGCGTTGCGCGAACGACCTCATACCTCAGAGGCGCCGTGCGCCGACCTCACTCCTATTTAAACAGGTTCTTCATCTTCTCGAGGAAGGATTCTTCCTGTGCGGTTTCCTTGTCGTGACGCAGTTCCGCGAGCTTCTGGTAGAGTTCCTTCTCTTCGCGGCTCAGGTCCTTCGGGATTTCCACGCCGATGTTCACGTAGAGGCTTCCACGGTCACCGCGCTTGTTCAGCGGGTACAGGCCCTGCTCGCGCAAGCGGAGAATGCTTCCAGCCTGGGTGCCGGCCGCAATCTTGATCTGCACTTCGCCACCGTCCAGCGTCGGGATGCGCTGCGTACCGCCAAGCACCAGCTTGTGGATGGGCACCTTGACTTCGCAATGCAGGTCGTCGCCTTCGCGGGTAAAGAAGTCGTCGGGCTTCTCGGCAATCACGGCCAGCAAGTCGCCGCAGGCACCGCCACGGGGACCGCAGTTGCCTTCGCCACGCAGGTTCAGGTACTGCCCCTCGGCAACGCCCGCCGGGATCTTGATGGAAATCTCTTCGGTTTCCTGCACGCGGCCCTCGCCGTGGCAACGGCTACACGGATTCGCGATGACTTCGCCCATGCCGTTACAGGTGGGGCAGGCGCTCTCGGAAACCATCTGGAAGAACCCGCCCGACACGCGGCGCACGCGCCCCGTTCCATGGCAGGTATCGCAAGTCTTGATGTCCTGGCCGCCCTTGCCGTTACATTCGGTACAGGGGGTGTAGCGCTTGAGGCGCACCTTCTTGGTGCAACCCTCGAAGATTTCCTTGTAGCTGAGCGCCACCTTGATCTGCAAATCGTTACCGCGCGGAGGTCCCGCCTTGCGACTGCTCCTGCGGCCACCGCCGCCAAAGCCAAATCCACCACCGAAAATATCGCCGAACTGCGAGAAAATATCTTCGAAACTGAATCCGCCACCGCCGAATCCGCCGCCACCAAAGCCACCGCCCGGGGCGTTGAAACCGAACTGGTCGTAGTTCTTGCGCTTTTCAGGATTCGAGAGAACGTCGTAAGCTTCGGCAGCTTCCTTGAACTTCTCTTCGGCTTCCTTGTCGCCCGGGTTCTTGTCCGGGTGGTACTTGATGGCAAGTTTCTTGTAGGCGTGCTTGATCTCGTCAGCACTCGCGTCCTTGCCGACACCTAGAACTTCGTAATAATCTCTTTTTTCAGCCATAATATGCCTTTGGCATTTAGTGATTAGTAAACAGTGGTTAGTAAACAGAGCGGCTTCGCCGCAATTATAAATCCTAACTACTAATCACCAACCACTAATCACTTATTTTACAACAAAAGGATTGCCTCAATTTTAAGGCGAATCCTTTCATGTAATTAGTGGTTTTTGTCAATGACTAAAACTAATCACTAATCACCAACCACTAACCACTTCCTATTAGTCAACCACTTCCGCGTCGACGACTTCCGGGCCATCGCCCTTCTTGTCGTTCTTCGGCTGTTCAGAAGCGCCCGGCTGCGGACCCGGCTGAGCCTGGTTTGCACCGGCAGCCTGAGCCATGGAGCTGATCATGCCCTGGAGCTTGTCCATAGCGGCCTTGATTTCTTCCTTGGTGCCGTTGTCCTTCTTGGCCTTGATGTCGTCGATAGCAGCCTGCAGCTGGCTCTTGGTGTCGGCCGGGAGCTTGTCGCCGAATTCCTTGAGCTGGCCTTCAGCCTGGTAAGCCATCTGTTCGGCCTGGTTCTTGATGTCCACAAGTTCGCGCTGTTCCTTGTCCTTGGCAGCGTTGGCTTCGGCATCCTTCACCATCTTGTTGATTTCGTCCTCAGACAAGCCGCTGGAAGAAGTAATCTTGATGGACTGTTCCTTGCCGGTTTCCTTGTCCTTGGCAGACACGTGCACAATGCCGTTCGCGTCGATATCGAAAGTCACTTCGATCTGCGGCACGCCACGCGGCTTCTTCGGAAGGTCTGTCAAGTCGAACTTGCCGAGCGTACGGTTGTCGCGGGCAAATTCGCGTTCGCCCTGGAGCACGTGAATCGTCACGGCCGGCTGGTTGTCTTCGGCGGTAGAGAACACCTGGCTCTTCTTGGTCGGAATCGTGGTGTTACGGTCGATGAGCTTGGTCATCACGCCACCGAGAGTTTCGATACCCAAGGAAAGCGGAGTCACGTCGAGGAGCAACACATCCTTCACGGAGGAGTCGCCGCTAAGCACGGCACCCTGGACGGCAGCACCGATAGCCACCACTTCGTCCGGGTTCACAGTCTTGTTCGGTTCCTTGCCGAAGAACTTGCGCACAGCTTCCTGCACGGCCGGGATACGGGTAGAACCACCAACCAAGATGACTTCGTCGATTTCGCTCAAAGAAAGACCGGAGTCCTTGATAGCCTTGCGGCAGGGTTCCATGGAGCGTTCCACCAGGTGGGCGGTCAGCTGGTCAAACTTTGCACGGCTGAGCGTGAGGTCCAAATGTTTCGGGCCCGAAGCGTCGGCAGTGATGAAGGGGAGGTTGATGTTCGTGGAAGTCGTGGCAGAAAGGTCGATCTTGGCCTTTTCGGCGGCGTCCTTCAAACGCTGCAGGGCCATCTTGTCCTTCTTCAGGTCGATGCCCGGATTGTCCTTCTTGAATTCGTCGTTGATCCAGTCGATAATCACTTCGTCGAAGTTGTCACCGCCGAGCATCGTATCGCCGTTGGTGGCCTTCACGCTGAACATGCCGTCGTCGATTTCCAGGATGGAGATATCGAACGTACCGCCACCGAGGTCATACACGGCGACCTTTTCGCTCTTCTTGGAGTCAAGACCGTAGGCAAGTGCAGCAGCCGTCGGTTCGTTCACGATACGCAGCACTTCGAGGCCAGCAATCTTGCCGGCGTCCTTCGTAGCCTGACGCTGGGAGTCGTTAAAGTAGGCGGGGACCGTAATCACGGCCTGGGTCACCGGCTGGCCGAGGTAGTCTTCGGCAATCTTCTTCATGGTCTGGAGAACCATGGCCGAAATCTCGGGAGGAGCAAACTGCTTGTCGTCCACCTGCACGCGCACCGGGTCAGAACCCGTGCCCACCAGCTTGTAGGGCATGTTCTTTTCGGCAGCGGAGCATTCGCCGGCGGTGCGGCCCATGAAACGCTTGATGGAGTAAATCGTCTTTTCGGGGTTGGTGATGGCCTGGCGCTTTGCCACGTGGCCCACCAGACGTTCGCCGTTCTTGCCGAAAGCGACAATGGACGGGGTGGTGCGGAAACCTTCCGCGTTAGCGATCACGACCGGCTTGCCGCCTTCCATCACGGACACGCAGCTGTTGGTCGTTCCCAAGTCAATACCGATAATCTTGCTCATAATGAGTCTCCTATTTTTAAATTCTTGCCGCCCGCGAATCAATCTGAACGGGGCGATTTTTTACGCCCATACATAAGCAAAACCCGTGCCAAATGCTAATAACTGGCAAAAAACGGCCATTTTGTTTCGTTCTGAAACAAGAAAAGCCCCTAAATCGGGGCGAAAAAGGTCCGTTTCATAATGGAACAGTGCTTTGGAAGAATGTGAAAACGTCATTGCGAGGAGCGAAGTGACGAAGCAATCTCAAAAAAGAAGCGGGGAGCAGGATTGTCATTGCGAACCCCGAATAGTGGTGAAGCAATCCCTAAAAAAGGAGGGGAGGGGGAAGCCTCCCCCTCTCTTCTGCCCCATGTCATCCCCGCGAAGGCGGGGATCGCCCTGTGGCATACGCTACCCCCTCTCCTAGGGGGACACCCCCTAAAACCCCCGACACCCTCATAAAAAATAACGCCGGGGGAGAGCCCAGCGTATTCAGTCGATTGGAATGTCGTTTAACCATAGTTAGTCTTTAAGGCATCTTACGGATAACCAATCTTCTTTTTCAAAAGCCATCACTCCAAGTACATTACCATACATACTTTTATCATTTCGCAAACAACGCGCTAAGGCATACTCCTCAGGCGGGAGAGTCGCTTCTTTTCCATCCGTTTCTGACGCCATCCAAATAAAAGCATCTCCAATAGTTTTTCCACCTTTATCAAAGGCGACTCCTCCAGGAGAATATCCCGAACCAAGGAGTATACTGAAACCAAATATGTCATATTTCCCCGTTTCCAGACTTTCTAGGCTTGAACCAAGTTTAATGTCGCCTTTATGTTCGTTTACATAATCAACTAAAATTCGATATTCGGACGTGTCGGGCAAATGCCATCCATCCGGGCAGACAGTCAAGGCTTTTTCCCAAGGGTATAAACGTCCCCATTGTAAACAATTCAATGAATTATTCCTATAACACGAACTCAAAGTATCCGATTCGTAGTTCAAGTTCTGGGCCATCCATACCTGTTCGCCGATTTGCACGGTCCTGTACACTTGCGAGTCACGTACATCCAGATACTCGCCGTATTCTATCTCGGGGTTGAGATACTTGGTCGTGACGCACTTGTACTCTTCGCAATCGTAGAGTTTTGAAGGGATGACAACCGTGCTGCTGGACGACTTCGCAGAACTCGACGAAGACTTCGCGCTACTGCTCGATGATTTCGGTTTGCTGCTGGATGATTTCGCAGAACTCGACGAGGATTTTTGACTGCTGCTGGATGTTTTTACACTGCTGCTGGACGATTCCTCTGTTTTCGCAGAACTTGAAGAAACTTCTGCTTTTGACGAACTGGACGATTCAACCTTCTTGGAACTTGAAGACTTTTCGCCCTTGCCGCTGCTAGACACAACTTTTACGGAACTGGACGAGATTTTTCCGTCGCTGGAGGAACTGCTGCTGACAGCTTTTTTGCTCGACGAAGACGATGAATGACTACTGGAGATTGCTTCGTTCGTCTCGCTGCTGCTGGAAACATCGTCGCTGGAGGAGGAGAGGGAAACCTCGCCATCCGCAGGCCCCGCCGGCGAATCGCTCGATGCGTCGTCCCCGCAAGCATTGCCAAGCAACGCCGCCATAACAACCATTCCCCCCAAAACAAACTTCTTCAGCATAAATAACCTCACCCCTAAATATAACCCAAACCCCGCCCCAAAACAACCCACGCGTTCTACAAGGTAGAGGGGATAAAATGTAGACTTTTACACAAAAAATCCCAAAGTTTATGCGTTTTTCTACATAAAAACACCCGAACATAGGGTAAACCACAAACAGTGCGCAATTTTCGACCAGTTACATCAAACAAATAATATGAGAGAAAAAGCAGGGTTAAGGGGGTATATTTTGCAAAAAAACAAAATTAACCCCATTAAACAGGGGTTTTTGCGACAAAAATCCTCCGTAGGGGAGGATGCTACAATTCCAGGATTTTCAAGTAGTCCATTCGACTATTCAAAATGCGGACAACTAGTACCTTATCAAATTCAATTCGATAAAAGACAATACAATTCGATACAGATAAACAACGATATCAACTCAACGAATCTACTTTGCCTTTTAAAGAGGGACCTATTTCAGGAAAAACAGCAAGGTTGTTGATTGCATCAAGAATTTCAAGAACCTTTTCATTTGCCGCTTGAGGACTACTTAATTCAGATTCTATATAAGTTTTGATTGAATCCAAATCCTCGGATGCCTTTGGCGAAAAAATGATGACGGGCATCTACACCTCATATTTCTTCCGCACGTCTGCAGCAGAAAGCCAACCGCCTTGTTCGGCGGATCGTTCACCCTCGGCAAGTGCCTTCTGGAGTTTCAACGCCGCGACCATCCGTTCGTATTCCTTGATGTCGATGACGACATAGCAACCTCGACCGTTCTTGGTCAGGAATACCGGAGATTCTTCGGAAACGTTCTGAAGAACCTCATTGTAATTTCGTAAATCAGACACAGGTAAAATGCACGGCATAAACAAACTCCATCTCAATAATACATAATTTTAAGTAAAATTACAAGTAAAAAATTAAGAAAATTTGTTTTATAGAAATAAAAAATCCTCCGCAGGGGAGGCTTTTATTAAAAAAAAATGAATAAAAAGTGGTATAAAATCAAAAATATTTGATTTTTCCATACTTTTTAGTTATATTTAGGGTATGGAGAGGAAAATCAAACATAAGCTCGTCGAATGGGCGGAATCGTCGGAACGCCAGCCGCTCCTGCTGCAAGGCGCGCGCCAGGTTGGCAAGTCATACCTTCTCGACTGGCTCGGAGAGACCTACTTTGAAAACACGGTCCATGTGAACCTGGAAACCCAGCTTTCCATCGCCAAGATGTTCGACGGGGACATCAATCCCCAAAAGATAGTCCATGCGCTCGAGTCGGTTTCCGGGATTCAGATCAAGCCGCACAAGACCCTGATTATCCTGGACGAGATTCAAAGTTGCGAAAGGGCGCTCATGTCGCTCAAGGCGTTCTGCGAAGAGGCACCCCAGTATGCGGTCAGCGCGGCGGGCAGTCTGCTCGGTGTCGCCATCAACCGCGAAAAATTTTCTTTCCCCGTAGGCAAGGTCCACGAGATAACGGTTTTCCCGCTCGATTTCGAGGAGTTCCTCTGGGCTTGCGGCGACAAGATTCTCGCCGATTCGATTCGGGAACATTACGCATCGATGACCCCCATGGAAGAACCCGCTCACAACAAGGCCATCGAGCGCTACAAACAGTATCTTGTCCTTGGCGGAATGCCTGCGGTCATACAAAAATTTATCGATACAAGCAGCATTGTTGCCCCGACCGAAATCCAGAACAGAATCCTGAACGACTATTCTGCCGACATGTCGAAATATGCAACTCCCAGTCTCGCTGTAAAAATTCGCAGATGCTACGATTCCATTCCCGTCCAGCTCGCCAAGGAGAATCGAAAATTCCAGTACAAGCTTGTGCAACGGGGCGGCACCGCGACCATATTCGGAGAATCGCTGGATTGGCTTTCATTTGCCGGGCTCATTTCCAGATGCAGCCTTGTAAGCAACGGTTTTATGCCGCTGGCGGCGTATGTAGACATGTCAGACTTCAAAATATACATGGGCGACGTCGGCCTGCTCACGTTCAAGTCGGGAATGGCCTCGCAAGTCATACTGTCCGAGACGGAGCCTGACAACGGCTTTATGGGCGGTCTTACCGAGAATTACGTAGCCCAGGCTTTTGCAACCAATGGCCACCGCCTCTTCTACTGGAAAAACAAGAACACTGCCGAGGTGGATTTCGTCCTTCAACTCCAGGATAAAATAGTACCTGTTGAAGTAAAGAAGGGTGTTCACACAAAATCTACCAGCATGAGCATCTTCCGCAAACAATTCAATTGCGAGACGTCTATCCGGATTTCAAAGAAGAACTTCGGATGCACGGACGGCATCATGTCTGTGCCATGTTACGCAGTTTTCTGCATTTAACTAAGCCGAGTTTGTTTATTCAGCAAAAAATCCTCCTCGGGGGAGGATTTTCAGTTAAAAAGGGAGACCCCCGCCTGCGCGGGGATGACATTAAAAGGGGAGGTTACTTCCCGGACGAGACAATCACCTTCGCCGTTTTCAGAATCTTGTTCTTGAGCTTGTAGCCCTTCTGGAACACGGTGACCACGTGGCCTTCGGGCACGGTCTCGCTGGGCTGCTGCATCAGGGCTTCGTGGCAGTTCGGGTCGAATTCGGCACCGGTCGGGTCGATTTGCTCGAGGCCCGCGTCGGTGAGAATCTTTGCGAACTGGTTGTAGATCATCTGCATGCCCTTCTCGAAGGCTTCCAGGTCCTTGGCCTTGTTTTCGCTTGCGAAGGCGCGCTCGAAGTTGTCCTGCACTTCGGAGAGTTTTTCCAGGAGCTTGCCGTTAGCGGTCTCGATAAGTTCGAGCTGTTCCTTGGCGCTACGGCGGCGGAAGTTGTCGAATTCGGCCATCAGGCGCAGGTTACGGTCGTTGGCGGCAGCAAGTTCGGCCTTGAGCACCTCGGTTGCTGAGCTTGTCGAAGCATCGGCAGATTCTGTAGATTCGGGAGCCTGGTCAGCGGGCTGGTCTGCGGCATCAGCGGGTTGCTCGGCGGCAGCTTCGGCCTGAGCTTCGTCAGCCTTGTTCGCCTCGGCTTCCATCTTCATTGCGTCTTCGGCGGCCTTGAGCACGTCCTGTTCGAATTTTGCCTTTTCTTCTGCGGTTGGTTCCTGTTCGTTTTTATCTTCAGCCATTTTAAATTGCCTTATTTGATTGCCCGAAAAAATGCTGGGCATCTGTTTTACATTTTCGACCCAAATTTAGCAAAAAATATGCCAAAGGTAAAGTATGGGGTTAGGGCAGGTGTACGCTCAAAAAAGTTTTATTTTGAAACGTTGCGGCCTCGGGGCGTATAAATATCGAAGATAAGCTCGTCTTATACGTTTTGTCGAAAGAGCGGATTTTAGGAAAGTATATAAATCTTTGAAAAAAGGACTCCTTATACGCCCAGTGATTGATAATTACAAGTTCCTGCAACTATAGACACGATCAGGTCTTGCCAATACAACGATAAATTTTATCAGCAAAACTTTATAACTTTTTAATTTTCAACGACTTACAATATTTATCAAGGATGATAATACAGCTGGATAATGTTTAACATTCTTCTACAAGAGTGGGAACAGCCAAAAGAAACTATAATGAAAATCCCTGATTCTTTTCCGTTTGTTTAGTTTACATAATCCGCATTATCGGCAATTATAAATAGGAAGAAATTTAATGGAAAATAGATATTACTGCATAAAATGGCTTTTTCAAAGACAAAAATCACTGCAAAACGCCACTTTTGGCCCCAATGCCCTTTTGGAGCCAAGGCAAACCAACTATTTTATTATATTGTTCATGGATAGAAAGATGAAAATCAAGAAAAATATCGGACTAGGGAGTTTCGCCATGCGTCGGTCGGGAATCGCGGCCTTTTTGCTGACGGCGCTTCTGAGTATCCTGGTGCTGGCGGGTTGCTCCGCCACTAGGAAAATTGCCGCGGCCGACATCCTTTCTAAGACAAAGCTGGAATTCGAGGCGCTTTCGCTGGACTCGGTCAACATCAACAAGGACCTTTTCCCGGAGAAAGGGCTCGCTTCGGGATTCCTGCCGAATCCCCAGGTCGTGACGATGCTCCAGAATTTCGCCCGTGGGATTATCGAGAAGGAACTCGGGACGGCCAGCCTGGATATCGCGCTGTCGGCGACGAACGGGAGCAAGGACACGCTGTGGATCCGCTCGTTTAACGCGAACATTACGCTTGACACGATTATTACGCTGCCGGTCACGCTCAAGGACAGTTGCCTGCTCAATCCGGGCAAGAACTCGCTGTCGGTCAAGACGCAGTTCCCGCTGGATTGGCGCATCTTCAAGTTGCCCGACGTCCGGCATTTCAAGATTGTGGGCGTCATCGAGGTCGCTTTGGACTCCGACGGAGCCACCGTCCCGCTAGATTTTAATATCGAACGCGACATTTCGGACGAAGAAATGCGCAACATCATGGAAACCGTAAGGACTTCCATCATCAACGGAATCGTGAACGATTGGGTAGGTGCTATTCTGCCCGAAGGTAACTAACATGAACAGAATTTTTGTACCCCAAGATTTCAATCCTGATAACGTCGCACTTGTGACTTCCCTATTCCAGTCCCTCCTCACCGCCGAGGTCGAGCCCTCGCCTGCCGCCCTGCGCAACTGGATTTTCAAGTGGAGCGAACTGGAATCTGTGCTGGCCGAAGTTTCCAGCCGCCGCTATGTGGCGATGACGTTGAACACCCAGGACGAGGCTGCTGCCAAGGCCTACGGAGATTTTGTAGAAAATATCGAGCCCATCTCGAACGAATACGACGACAAACTGAACAAGAAGCTCGTCGCCCACCCCAGTTTCAACGACCTCAAGAGCGAATTCGGCATCTGGTTCAAGAGCGTCCAGGTCTCGCTGGACCTGTTCGACCCGAGAAACATCCCCCTTTCGACCGAAGAAACCAAAGCCATCCAGGACTACCAGAAGATTACTGGCGGCATGAGCGTCGAGTTCGACGGCAGTGTCAAGACGCTCCAGCAAGTCGGTGCCTACCTCGAAAGGACGGACCGTGACTTGCGCGAAAAGGCCTGGCGCACCGTCTGGGAACGCCGCCTCCAAGACAAGAAGCCACTTGACGATGCCTTCGACAAGTTGTTCCAAATCCGCAACAAGATTGCCAAGAACGCGCACTGCAAGGATTACATTGATTATATCTTTCTCGCCAAGCGCCGCTTTGACTACACTCCGGACGACTGCAAGGACTTCCATGAGAGCATCGAAAAGCTCGTTCTCCCCCTCCAGCGCGAAATGTACAAGCGTCGCGCCCAGAAAATGGGCCTCGAGAAGCTGCGCCCGTGGGACTTGGATGTTGATCCGCTGAACCGTCCGCCGCTGACTCCGTACAAGACCGGCGAGGAACTTATCGAGAAGGTCGACCAGATTTTCGAGGGAGTTCACCCGCAGGCGGGCAAGTGGGCCCGCGAAATGCAGGCCAAGAAGCTTATTGACCCAGATTCCAGGCTCGGCAAGGCCCCGGGCGGTTACCAGATTGGTTTCGACGAGAGCCGCCTCCCCTTCATCTTCATGAACTCGGCCGCCACGGACCGCGACATCTACACGCTCCTGCACGAATCGGGCCACTCGTTCCACCAGTTCGCGCTTGCAAACCAGCCGATTTTCCCGTACCGTGACGTGCCGGCGGAATTCGCCGAGGTGGCGAGCATGAGCATGGAACTCATCGGCATGTCGAACCTCAAGCCGTTCTACGGCGATGACAATGAATCCATCCAGCGTAGCGTCTTGGGCGAACTGGCCGACGTCGTCTGGCTTTTCCCGTGGGTGGCGAGCATCGACAGCTTCCAGCACAGGCTTTACGAATATCCCGAACATACGGCCGAAGACCGCAGCGACATCTGGGACGAAATCATGTCCCGCTACGACGCGGGCGTCGACTACTCCGGGCTCGAAGCCGTCCGCCGGAACCTCTGGCAGAAGCAGCTTCACCTGTTCGAGTGCCCGTTCTACTATATAGAATATGGTATCGCGCAGCTGGGCGCCCTGCAGGTCTGGGCGAACTTCAAGAAAGAAGGCCCTGCCGCTATCGACAAGCTTTTCAAGGCCGAAAGCCTCGGCTACAGCGTGTCCATCCCGGAAATGTTCAACACGGCGGGTATCAAGTTTGACTTCACCCCGAAGACCATCGAGCCGCTTGTGCAGACGGTCTGGGACGAAATTAGCAAGATGTAAGTGTGAGGCCGAGGTTCGAGGCGCGATGCCTGAGGCTTGTGGCAATATTTTTTGTTTTTTTCGCAAAAAATATGCAAAATAACGGCCAAATCGCTTGACAAATCAAAAGGAATAAATTATATTTGGCTCCACATCCTAAGGAGGGATGGCCGAGTGGTTGAAGGCGCACGCTTGGAAAGCGTGTTTACTTTACGGTAACGAGGGTTCGAATCCCTCTCCCTCTTCTAAAACTTTTTCCAGAGGTCCAAATGCCTGATCAGAGAGTTTACCTGGACGACATCTATTCCAATGAACAATGTCAGGGCTCTGTATTCCGTGCTGTCGTCATGATGGCGCACGAGGCTCGCTTCATCAACAAGCAAGCAGGACAGGGATTCATCCAGCTCACCAAGAAGCCGACCACGATTGCCATGTACAAGTTCAAGGAAGGCAAGCTCTCGATGACTGAAAAGACCTCCAACGACGCTCCCGCCGAATCTGCCAACGCCGCAGCTTTCGCCCCGGAAGCCGAAGCCTCCTCTCCCATCACGGAAATCTCTCCGGACGTGAGTGCCCAGGCTGACGACGCCTTCGGCATGTAATCTAACCGAAAGTCAAAAAGAAATTCGACCGCTCAAACGAGCGGTCTTTTTTTATTTGCAAAAATACATAAGTCTTTATTTTTCAATGAGTTACGATATTTAGCGAACAATATGAAAAAAGGGTGTTATGTAGGCGAAATTCGCTATTTGCGGTATAAGATGCGGTGCGTTTCGCGGTTCCTGCCGAGCGATTGCTTGCCAACGGAACGGCCCTTGAGGTCGTAAATTCTTGCCGGAGCGAGGTCAACCTTCGGTTCCCGAATTCGGGCAATCGAGGTTTTTGACGAGTCTCCGGTTTTGGAGGAATCCGCAACTTTTGAGGTGTCGGCCGGCTTCGTCGGGTCGGTAACCTTGGACGAGTCAGGCGTCTTGGAGGTATCCGCGACCTTTGCCGTATCCGCCGTCTTTGTGGTATCTTTAGTCTTGGTTGTGTCGGCGGTCTTCGTCGTGTCCGGAGTCTTGGAAGTGTCGGGCGCAGAGGCTTCCTCCTCAATTTGCCAGATGAAGTCATCGGTATTCTTTTTCGGGTTCTGCACCACGGAATTGTCGACAGCCTGCAGGTAATGGCCGCTCTTGGCGTTTTTGAGATACAGGGCGTTCGGGGTATTCACGTTCGCACCTTCGAACACGTACCTCTGGTGCCCACCGCCGTTGTAGCCGTAGGTCGAAGCCTTCACACCCGCCGCAGTCGACTCGTTCGGGATGTCCACCACGCGACTCCCGAGCTTGATGTAATAGGTGACCGGATTGTCGCCCACGGAGAAAATCTTCACGAAGGTCTCTTTCTTGGAGCAGTCCATCAGTTCAAGCGCATTGTCGGAGGTAATCCCCATGCACTTGGAGTTGGCTAGGGACTTGATCCTCCCCTGCTTATAGAACGCCTCTTTGAATAGCTGCTGGTGGATAAAATCGACAAGCTGCACATGGATAATCAGGTCCTTCTCGGACTTGACTTCGCTGGCCTGGTTTAACCCGTACGGCCAGATATGCTGCCTGTCGCAATGGAGTTCGTCACTCGGCTTGCCGCTCAGTTCGCGGAGCTTCGCCTGGACCTTGTCGTTCCTGAAAACGCCATCCTTACATGCATCCCAGTATTCCTGGGTCGTGCCAATGCCCATCGTATGCCCCATCTCGTGCATAGCCGTCGGGACCACCATGTAACTGCGGTTTTCGCCAAAACGCAGGTCGCCGTTGCTGCTTGCCTCGGCCGTGGGCACTCCCGGCGAGTAATACACGTTGATGAACTTGGAGAGGTTCGAATATGTATTGTACAGCTTGACAGCCGAATCCATGACGGTGGTGATACGCTTGTAAGCGTCCTGCTCGTCGGCGGTCGGGTTTGCGGACTTATGGAGTGTGTACGTGACGCCGCCCTCCGCAAAAGCGAAAGAGGAGAGTGCCAAAGAGAACAAAGCGGCTATCTTTACCATAGAAAAAAACGACTTCATAAGACCTCGGGACTTTCAATCTCAAATCTATATTCTGGCAGGCGAAAACGCATGTAAAACGTCGGCAAAAAAAGGAACTGCAAAAAGATGCGAGAAAAATCACCAAAGGACGTATAAGACTCGGCAAAACAAGCATCTTATACGCCCCGCATGAAATCCTGTTTTGCCACAGGGCGTATAAGGCTGGCATTTTTCCAAAATTTATACGCCCCGTAACCTTGAAACACTCATTTTCCACTAGATTTTCCCTTCTTTCCGTATTATATCGGAAATTGCATAACATATTGAAAAATAAGGAGTTACACGAAATAGACTATCTAAAGGAAACACTTGGCTTGCTTTGCTGCGGGCACAAGAGTATATTATTTAACGCATGCAGTACGGAAACCTCAAAATAGGCAAGGTTTACTGGTCGACAAAGGAAGTGTCCCAAAAGACCGGTATCCCGGACTATACCCTGCGATATTGGGAGAGTGTCATTCCGTCTCTCCATGTCCCACGGAACAGGGCCGGGAAAAGGGCATGGCGAAAACACGATATCGAGATGGTCGAGGCAATCCAGGCAATGCTCAAGGAATCGCCAGAAGGTGTCTCGCAAATTTCAAAAGCCGACGTTGCAAAGCGGGTCGCCACCAAGGCACCCATCAAAGTTGAAACTGCACCCCCTGCCCCGCAGCACAATCCCGACCCGGAAGTCCTCCGGAAACTCCGCGAAGAGGTCTTGCTTGCGATGTCGAAGCTGCGCAAGTGAGCGCGCCCCCGCCACCCTATTCCGCGTTGATATTTTTTCGTTCCCGTGTTTCCAAACGGGAGCGAATTTGCTAAATTTAGCCGCGTAACTTTAAACCGGCGGCCTAGGTCGCCAATCACTCAAGAGGTAAATCAAATGGCAGTTTCTTACAAGGAACTCGGCCTGGTGAACACCAGGGAAATGTTTGCAAAGGCTGTTAAGGGTGGCTACGCTATCCCGGCTTTCAACTTCAACACCATGGAACAGATGCAGGCTATCGTGCAGGCTGCTGTGAAGCAGAAGTCTCCGGTGATCATGCAGGTCTCTAAGGGTGCTCGTAACTACGCAAACGGCACCATCCTCCGCTACATGGCCCAGGGTGCTGTTGAATACGCCAAGGAACTCGGCTGCGCCAATCCGCAGATCGTGCTCCACCTCGACCACGGTGACTCTTTCGAACTCTGCAAGGACTGCATCGACAACGGTTTCTCTTCCGTGATGATCGACGGTTCCGCTCTTCCGTACGAAGACAACATCGCCCTCACCAAGAAGGTTGTTGAATACGCTCACCAGCACGACGTGACCGTCGAAGCTGAACTCGGCGTGCTCGCCGGTGTGGAAGACGAAGTCCAGGCTGAAGAATCCCACTACACCAAGCCGGAAGAAGTGATCGACTTCGCTACCCGTACGGGCTGCGACTCCCTCGCTATCTCCATCGGTACCAGCCACGGTGCTTACAAGTTCAAGCCGGAACAGTGCACTCGCGACCCGAAGACTGGCAAGCTCGTTCCGCCTCCCCTGGCATTCGACGTGCTCCACGCCATCGAAGAAAAGCTCCCGGGCTTCCCGATCGTTCTCCACGGTTCTTCTTCCGTGCCGCAGGACGAAGTTGATACCATCAACGCCCACGGTGGCAAGCTCCCGGATGCCGTCGGTATTCCGGAAGAACAGCTCCGCGAAGCTTCCAAGTCCGCTGTTTGCAAGATCAACATCGACTCTGACAGCCGTCTCGCCATGACTGCCGCTATCCGTAAGTATTTCGACGAACATCCGGAACACTTCGACCCGCGCCAGTACCTCAAGCCGGCTCGCGAAAACATGCAGAAGATGTACGAACACAAGATCGTTGACGTTCTTGGTTCTAACAACAAGCTGTAATTTCTACGGCCCTTCGGCAAGCTCACTTCGACCCTGCTCAGTGCAAGCAGGGACCTTCAAGGTCGGTGAGCCTGTCGAACCGAAAAGCCGTGCGGGTTAAACCGCGCGGTTTTTTTGTTGTCTTCCCCGCGCAGGCGGGGATCTCCATTGAAAAAAAGATATATTTAAAGCAAACTAAGGAGCAACCATGTTTTCATTCCGTACCAGCAAGATATTCTACTTGGTCCCTGCCGCCATTCTCGCCCTGAGCGATGCCGTCCCGGCAAACACATGTACGGATGCATGGTTTGATATATTTAATTCAACCTATTTCACAGCTGTTCGCGAAGTCTATATTGATTCAGTTTTTTTTAAAGATGATCGGGACGAGGTGACGACAAAATACCTTTATGAAAACGGAAAACCTGTAGAATTTCATAAAATTAGTAGAAGAAATAATAAAACTCTTTATTCTTATAATTACATCTATTACGATGTTGATGAATCCGCTCTAAAAAATACAGGGAACGAGCATAATTATTCCCCTTGTAACCAACATGATACGACATGCGTTCTACTAAAAGGAAATGAGTATATTTATTCCACTTGTAGCACACCTGATACAACATGCTTTCAAATAAACCAATATAAAGAAGGTGTGCTCTGGGGAGTACAAACAAACAAAGCGACTTCAAATCATATTCAGGTACAGACCGATGATTTGATGAGTGAAGCTTTAGTTTTTCAAGATTCCATCATAGAAAATATATACATCTATTATGACACGGATTCCGCAAAGACAACGCATTTAAGCATTATTGCCGACCCAGATGACGATTTCAAATGTATCCAAAAAAATGATGCAGGCGAACTGGTAGCCGTTATGTTATATAAGCCTAACGAGAGCGGTTTTTCTTTAAGTTATCAAATCGAAGATGAGTTCCACGAATATTTTATTAATGGAAACAAAAGTACAACATCCATCCGCAAAACGCTCAAGCCCGTCAAGATTTCCCCCAAGGCTCGCTACTTCGACCTGCTTGGTAGATACAAATTTATTAGGTAACGAGGAATTACCATGAACATACTTCAAAAATACAACCGAATCATCTTTGCGATTATTTCCATCCCCACTCTCATTGCAATGGCGGGAATCGCATTCCTCATCATTTGCGAAGTTCTTCCTAAAAGTTACCCCGAATACGATGAAAACAAGGGTGTCATTTCGGAAGACGAGGCTGCAAAGAACGCAAAGAAAGAACTGTACAACCAGTATATTTCTTATGACCACATGTTCGTCCTGAACTCCGAACAACAGGAATTTGTCATTCCGGTGACGGCAAGAACAATGGAAAAGAAGGAGCGTTGGACGGAACGTTATAGAATGAAGGAATCTAGTGTCGATGAAGTCGTTTTCGAAAACAGCGCCAACAACGACAGATTTTCGGCAAACGGAGAACCGCAACCTGAAAAAAAAACGGACACAACGTACCTAGCGGCATTTTATAACAGCTATTTCGTAAATCTCGTGTACGAAAATGCGGTCAAGAACATTCACAGGACTTTGATAAAGAAACGCTTCACCGGCTGGGAACTGAACTACATCCGCATCGGTTCAAAGCGTTACCTAGCTTTCATCGGAACCTCTATCGATTCTAACGACGATGGCTACTTGAACGACCTGGACAATGGACATTTTTATCTCTATGACATAGACGCGGACGCCATGAAAGAGGTTACAATCCCGAACATGGAGATTTTGCACTACTACCTGATGAAAAATACATCGTACTTGATTTTTGATGTGAAAGACACAAAACGCCCGGAATCACACAAGAACGAGCGGTTTATGTACCGCTATGACACCAACACAGGAAAGTACGATGACATCATCCCCCAAGAAGAAAAGAAGCTACATCTGAAGTTGATAATGAAGTAAGGCACGGGCTGTGAGCAATGAGCCATGAGCAGTGAGCAATGAGCTGTAAATTCCTCATACCTCAAAGCGACCGAAGGTCGCGACCTCATGCCTCAAAGGGGCTTTAGCCCCGACCTCATACCTAGAGATTGCTTCAGGGCTTCGCCCTTCGCAATGACAAATTTCCCCTAACCACTAACCACTGTTTACTTCCTACTTCCTACTGTCTACTTCCTACTGTCTACTTTACTATTTTTCTCTCGTCTCACACCTCAAAGGGGCGAAGCCCCGACCTCGAACCTCATGCCTCTCTGTCCCCACTGCCACTCCCCTCTCAAAGAAAATGCCACGTTCTGCCCGCATTGCGGGAGCGACGCCGATACTGGCTGGAAAGAAGGCGCTGAATTTACCGACTTGGAAACTCCCGACTACGAAGAGATTCTAGAAAATGAGTTCGGAGACGACCCGGACGGCCCTTATGCCAAGAAGAAAAAGGCGAACCCGCTCGCTATTGTGGCGGCGGTGATAGTAGCTCTCGCTTTTATTGGTGCGATGGTCGCGATGTAATTGCCTCGGCTCTAGGCAATTATTTTTTCAAGTTCCTTGATAAGTGTCATGGCTTCCGAGAAGTCGTAATCGCTCACTTTTTCCTTAATCGTGCGCAATTTTACTTCGATTTCTTCGCCAAACGAAACCTGCTCCAGATCTTCGATGACGCGCTTGCATTTGGTCGTCGAACACGCATCGACAAATATGCGGAGCTGTCCCAACTCTTTCTTAAGATAGCCGGTTGCTTCTGGGAGTCGGCTCTTCTTGACGGGCCCGGCGGCATGCTCAGGCACTGCGATTGCCTTCAACGAGACATCCAAATCGTCGATGAGTTCGTGGAGGGATTTTTCAAATTCGTTGAACGTGTCGAAATTTTTGACTTTTTTGGCCAGTTCACTTTCGAGTGTTTGCCCAAGATGATGGAGATGGTTCGAACCGATTGTGCCGCAGAGACCCTTGATCGTATGGACCATGCGTACCGATTCTTCGAAGCGGTTTTCTTCGAGCATCTTGCGCAGGTCGGTGGTGCAATTTGCGTAATCGCGGACAAAGCCCTGCACAATCTTGAGGTAGAGTGACGTCGAATTGTTCGCATGGTATAGGCCTGTGGTCGCATCGAAATTACGCACCTTCTGGAACTGCATGAGGAAATTGGATTCTTCATTGTCCGGCTGCGAAGGCGGAAGGAGTTGAATCGTCGACTCTTGCTGAGGAGCCTCCCCTGCTATCTTCAGGAACTTAGCGAGTTCTTCGTAAAGGAGCGGCGGATCAATCGGCTTCACGATATAGGAATTCATCCCGGCCTTGATGCACTCGTCCTTGTCTTTCTGGAAGGCGCGGGCGCTCATGGCGAGTATGGGAAGTTTCTTGAAATACTCGTCATCTGAACGGCGGATAATCCTTGTCGCGGTAAAGCCGTCCATTACAGGCATCTGGATATCCATGAGCACAAGGTCGAACGCCTTTTCCTTGAGCTTTTCGATGGCCTGCTTTCCATTTTCGGCGACCATGGCGGTAAGCCCCACACTGTTCAAGAGCGATACGGCCAGTTCTTGGTTCATCTGGTTGTCTTCGACTAGGAGAATCTTCGCTTCTTTGAAGTAAATCTTGCGCTTTTCCTTTTTCACCTGTTTTTTGTAGGTGAGCTCGAGCCCAAATGCCTGCTGCATGGCACTCAGCAAGTTCACCATCTGCAACGGCTTGGCTACGCAGCTGTTGAAATGCAGCTCTTCGGTGGCAATTTTTGCGTTCTCCTCTTCAAAATTAATCGGGTGCATGAGAATTTTCGGAATGTCCCTCATGGATTCCGGCAAACCGCGTACGAAATCGAACCCGCCAAGGAAGGGCATCTCGTAGTCGACAATAAAGAGATCGTAACGGGCCTCGCCCGCCGCCTCGTGCGCTTGAATTACGTCAAGTGCCTCGTCTACTGTCATGGCCTCTTCGACAACGCACTGCAACCTTTCGAGCAAGTGACGTAGCACCTTGCGCAATTCGGCGCTGTTGTCGACAAGCAATACATTCTTGTTCTTGAACGACAGTTCGTCTTTCCACTTGGGAGGTGTATTTTGCGGTGCAATTGGGAATGTAAGCCGGAAGGAGAACTTGGAGCCCACGCCTGCTGTACTTTCCACATTGAGCTGGCCACCCATGAGTTCCACGAGCGACTTGCAAATGACAAGGCCGAGACCCGTGCCACCGTACTTGCGCGTTGTAGAGCCGTCTGCCTGTGTGAATGCGTTGAAAAGCCGGCTGACTTGTTCGGGGCTCATGCCGATACCCGTGTCCGACACGCTGATGGAAAGCCGCACGTTCGTTTCGGTCGCTTGTTCCATCTCGATACGGAGCGTGATGTTGCCTTTTTCGGTAAACTTTGTCGCGTTGTTGATGAGGTTCGTGAAAATCTGCGAAAGGCGCAGCGGGTCGCCCAGGAGAATTTCGGGAATGTCGGGGTCTACGTCGATAATGAGTTCGATGGGCTTCGATGCGATACGGACCTGGGCCAGTGTGGTGACCTCGCTGATGACATCGTGGAGTACGAGCTGCGTAATTTCGAGTTCCTGCTTCTTTGCCTCGATTTTTGAGAAGTCCAGAATGTCGTTGATGATGGCGAGCAGTGATTTGGCCGCATGGCCAATGCGTTCCACAAAACCGCGCTGGCGGTTGTCGAGGTCGGTTTCGGCAATCAAGTGGACCATGCCGATAATGGCATTCATCGGCGTGCGGATTTCGTGGCTCATGTTCGCGAGGAACTCGCTCTTGGCCTGCGTCGCCTTCTCTGCGATTTCACGAGTCGCGACCACCTCCGAGATATCGGTCATTGAGAGCATGTAGCCCACCACGGACTCTTGCGCCTTGAGTGTGACGGCTTCGCCACGGAACCAGATTTCGCTTGAGTTCGCAAGCGTGAGCATGAAGGAATCTTTCCATGTATCCTGGGAGCGGAACGCCTTGTCCACAGATTCACAGACCGTCTCGGGCAAGCCGAATTCCTTCAACTTGTCTAACGAAACGCCAATGAGGTCGCGCCAGTTCTTGTCGAAGATATCTGCAATCTGCTTGGACATGTACTTGACGTTCATGTTCCTGTCGAAAATAATCAGCAACGAGCGGTCGGCCGAAAGGAGAATCGTGTCGAGGATGGTATCTTTCTGGATGCCGCTCGTCTCGTCGTTAATCATGAAGAGGTAACGGATTGTGCCGTTGTCTTCGACAAGGACCTGGAAACTGATTTCCCACCAGACTTCTTCGCCGCGCTTGTTTGATACCGAGACGACAATCTTGCGCTCGCTCGGATAGAGGTCGCCACCCATGGCTACGCGGTGTGCAAAATGCTTGAACTGGTCCGACGGAATGTAATCGAAGAGAATCTGCCCCTTCATCTCCTTCCCGTCTTCTTTGAAGAAGGTTTCGATGTTCGCACTCGCGTGCAAAATATCGTAAGTGTCGTTTGTCAAGATAAGCGAAAGGTGCGGGCTCCCGAGCAATGTGTCGAAAAGCGTACTCGAGTGAACGCTTTCACGCAAATCTTTCTTGATGAAAATGCGGAAGAGAATGCCGGAAACAAATGCAGAGAAGGAGACTAGCAACAACACGACAATCGACATGATGAGCTGAATGGCCGAAAGGTCTTTCTTGAGCCTCATGACCACCTTGTTCTGCTGCAGCACATGGACAATGTAGAATGGCTGATGGTTCAAGGGAACAATCATGAATACCATGTCTTGGCGATGGATATTCGTCTTTTCGATACGCCGTACAGTTCCTCGCTTTAAAGTATCAGCATTGAATGAATCTTCGATAAGGCGGAAAAGCTCCAGAATCGTGTCTTGCGTAACGCGCCCCGTGTTCAGCATGTACGGGTAAAATGTAAAGATGTTGTTGTTCTGCGCATTGACGAGAATGGTAATGCCGCCCTCGTCTCTAGCAACGGCGCCCATGCTTTCACGTAACTTGACTAGGCTGAAATCTTCGGCGACAACCCCGCGAATCTGTTGTTCCGCTTTGTTCCAGATAGGCATGGAAAGCGTCATTACTGGCTTTTTCTCGTTGCCCACCTTCTTGAGCGTAGGCCCGGTAATGGCCAGTCCCTTGTTTCGCGCTGCTTCCAGGTACCAGGTCTTTGTACGGAATTCGGCATTGTCCTTATCCAGGGAAATATCGCGGGCGCTGACAAACACACCATCGGAGGCTCCGTAGTAAGCGTCGTGTACTCCATTTTTTGACTGGGCATGCTTGACTAGTTGGCTTTTGATAGCATTCGTTCGCGTAACGCCCACGAGCCGCCTAGGGAGCTGGATAAAATCCTCGCTTAGCCCTCTGATGTAGTTTTCCGTATCGACAGCCGTCTTCTTGAGGTTGGATTCGGTACTCATGTACGAGGAATCAATGAAAACGCTGCGGATATAAAAAGAGAAAATAAAAACCATAGCCAGCGCCACGACAAACATTGGCGCTATGTACACAAGAGATATGCGCCAACTGAGTTTGCGGCGCTTTACGTTCGCCGGGCTATGGATCAAGATGCTTTTTCCCTATCGTTGAATTTTTCGTAAATCTCAGGAAGTTCCGGAGCGATTTTCATAAAGGCGTCGACAACGTCCGGGTCGAATTGGGTGCCGCGCCCATTGATGATTTCCTTCACTGCAACTTCGTGCGGGTACGGATCCTTGTAGGGTCTCTTGGACACGAGGGCATCGTACACGTCGGCAACGGCCATCATGCGTGCCCCGACTGGAATCTGGTCGCCCTTGAGGTGGTTCGGGTAACCGTTCCCGTCCCAGTGTTCATGGTGACCGAGGGCCATATCGGCCGCGATGCGCACCATGGGGTTTCCGTTCAGTTCCTTGGTCGCCTCGAGCAGCACATCGTAACCCATCTTGGGGTGTAACATCATGATGTCGCGTTCGGAATCAGTAAGTTTGCCCGGCTTGCGAAGGATTTCATCGTGAATGCCCACCTTGCCAATGTCGTGCAGCGGTGCCGCTGTCGCGTAGTAGTCGATGTACTCGATGGACTTGATGAACATTTTGAATCGCGGATGGTCCTTGAGCTGTTCTGCGAGCTTTTGTACAATGACCTGTGTACGGCGGATGTGCTCCCCCGTCTCGGGATCGCGATATTCAGCCAAAGAACCGAGACTCGTAAGCATGACCTTCATCGTCTTACGGATGTCGGCAGTCTTCTCGTCTACGAGGTCGTTCAAGTGGTCGCGCTGGAATTTGAGGTCGAGCTGGTTCTTGATGCGCAGCTTGACAAGCGATGGATTGAACGGCTTGGTGATGTAGTCAACGGCTCCTAGGTCAAGCCCGGTCTGCTCGCTTTTTGCATCGGCCTTTGCCGTAAGGAAAATGACTGGCGTATCGTGCAAAATATTGCGCTCGTGCAACTGGCGCAACGTTTCGTAACCGTCCATCTCGGGCATCATCACATCGAGCAGGATAAGATCCGGATGAATCTTTTCAGTCAGAGAGATTCCCTTTTCGCCATTCAGCGCAACATAGATATCGTAATCCATAGACAGGATACCGTCCAATACATCGATATTGGTCTTGGTATCGTCGATGACTAGAATCTTGGCGCGAGGTTTTTCCATATATTTGAATATATGCCTTTTTTTAAAAGTGGAACATATTATTCTATTCCAATATGGAATATAAACATACGTGAACGGCAAAAAAACGTATATTAAGAAAATGAAGCGCTTTTTAGCCCCTTTTTCTGTGATTTTCGTCATTGGGCAGTCATTTGCCCAGGATGACGTGACCCCGCTATGGCAGGCGTTCGCTAAAATGGAGCCCGCGGGCATCCACGACCTCTACAATGACCTCGACCTCCCCGACACGATATCCGCCGCCGGCGAGAAGTTCTACGTCACCTGGGAAAGCTCCGATACACTCTTTTTGGGGCACGATGGCCGTATCAACGGGCGACTGGTGGGCGAAAACCACGAAGTGACTCTCACAGGCACCCTGTACGACAACGTCATCGGGAGTACGGAGACAAAGGTCAACAAGTTCAAGATCTCCATCCATGGGTTTGAGCCGTACTCCAACTACTTGTTCGCGTACTTCCCGGCGAACAATAACGAGAACATTTACTACGCGCTGAGCAACGACGGCTACAACTTTACTGCCATGAATAACGGGAACCGCGTGGTAGCTGCCGATACGGTGAGCATCAAGAAGGGGCTGCGCGACCCGCACGTGTTGCGCGCCCCCGACGGCTGGTTCTACATGGTAAACACCGACATGAAGAGCGCCGAAGGCTGGGCGAGCAATCGTGGCATGGTGCTCATGCGCTCCCGCGACCTTATTAGTTGGGAACATAGCACAGTCCATTTCCCCGACAAGTACAAGGGCAAGAACTTCGCGAACGTGACCCGCGTGTGGGCCCCCGAGACGTTCTGGGATGACACCTACGACAACGGCGACGGCACCAAGGGCCGCCCGCTCGTGTATTTCTCGCTCCTGACCAACGACGGCACCATCAGCTATGACAAAGTGTTCTACGCCTACGCAAACAAGGACTTTACCGATTTGGAAGGCGAGCCGACACATTTCTTTGACCGCGGCAAGTCGACTATCGACATGGACATCGTCTACAACCCCGTCGACCAGAAGTACCACGCCTTCTACAAGAACGAGGGCGACGGAGGCATCTGCAAGGTGACTTCGTATTCTCTCATGCCTGCAAGCGGAAAGGCCACCGGTTCGCAGTGGAGCAAGCCGAGCAAGGCTTTGCAGCAGACGACCGAAGCTGTCGAAGGTGCAGGCGTGTTCAAACTCATCAACCAGAATGTCTGGGTGCTGATGTACGACTGCTACAACAACGGGCATTACCAGTTCACCACCAGCAGCGACCTCGAAAACTTCAAGTTCGTGCAAGACACCAAGACAAGCGGAGCCTTTACACCCCGCCACGGTACCGTACTCCCCATTACCGCCGAAGAGACGGCTAAACTCATGAAAGCCTTCCCCACCAAGGATTTCGAGCCTCGCGTTATTGACATTCCCGATTCTATTGGCGTGTGCGATGGCAAGAGAGTCGTGGCCCCGTGCAGCGGCACAAAGATTATCCCTTATGTGAAAGTTGGCGACGGCGAATGGAGCGAGACGACTGATTTGACGGTCAAGAAAGGCGCGAACGTGACCCTTGGCCCGCACCCGTGGGACGGCAAAATCTGGAGCTGGAACGGCCCGGACAAGTTCAAGTCCACCGACCGCGAAGTTACGCTCAAGAATGTGGACGGCGACAACAGCGGCTACTACACCGTGGTTTACACCAACGAGACCGGCTGCAAGAGCCAGGCCAAAATCAAGATTGTGGTAGACGACCCGGACAAGCCCTACGTGGAAGAAGACACCACGACGACCCGGATTGCGAAGGACAACCGTAAATTCATTCGACCGCTGCAAATAAACGGCAAGCCTGTTTATTTTGACTTGCTCGGCAACAGGCTCAAAGCCAAGCCGAGAAACGCCGTGACCATACAGAAATAAACCTCTTGGAGAGGAAAATGACGACACGCTTTGAAAAGAAAGTTTGGCTCTCGAGCCCCACGATGCATGGGGACGAAATCAAGTATGTAACCGAAGCCTACGAAACCAACTGGATGAGCACCGTCGGTGCGAACATCAACGAAGTCGAAAAGCTCGCTGCCGCTCATGTGGGTTGCAAGTACGCCGTGGCGCTCTCTGCGGGTACGGCTGCGCTCCACATGTGTACCAAACTTGCCGGCGAGGCCCTGTATGGCATGCCCAAGGCAGGCGAAGGGTCATTGCGTGGGCACAAAGTGTTTTGCAGCGACATGACGTTCGATGCCACCGTAAACCCCATCGCCTACGAAAACGGTGAGGCTGTGTTCATCGACACCGAGTACGACACATGGAACATGGATCCCGTCGCACTTGAGAAAGCCTTTGAAATTTACCCGGACGTGCGCCTCGTGGTTCTCGTTCATTTGTACGGAACGCCAGCCAAGGTCGATGAAATCCGCGAAATTTGCAAGCGCCACAATGCGTTGCTCATCGAAGATGCTGCCGAAAGTTTTGGTGCCAGCTACAAAGGCAAGCAAACAGGCAATTTGGGTGACTACAGCGCCATCAGTTTCAACGGGAACAAGATCATTACCGGCTCTAGCGGTGGCATGTTCCTCACCGACAGCCAGGAAGACGCCGAAAAAGTCCGCAAATGGAGCACGCAGTCGCGCGAGGCCGCTCCGTGGTACCAGCACGAAGAAATCGGCTATAACTATCGCATGAGCAACGTGATTGCTGGAGTGGTGCGCGGCCAAATGCCTTACCTCGCCGAACACATTGCGCAAAAAAAGGCGATTTACGAACGCTACCGCGAAGGGCTCAAGGGCTTGCCCGTGTGCATGAACCCCTACGATGCAAAAAACAGCGAACCGAACTTTTGGCTCAGTTGCATGATTATCGATAAAGACGCCATGTGCAAGCAGGTTCGTGGCGAAACCGAAGCACTGTACACGCATGAGAAGGGCAAAAGCTGCCCCACCGAAATTCTCGAACGCATCGCCGCCATGAACGCCGAAGGACGCCCCATCTGGAAACCCATGCACATGCAGCCCATGTACATGAGCCACGCGTTCATCATTGCAAATGGGAATGGTCGCGCCCAAACTAATGCCTATATCGCAGGTAGCTTCAACGATGTGGGTGCCGACATCTTTGCGCGCGGACTATGCCTCCCGAGCGACAACAAGATGACCCCGGAGCAGCAGGACGCCATCATCCAGACCATCCGGGAATGCTTCGGGTAATTTGCTTTCATTGATAATGCAAAAAAACACTCCCAATGGGAGTGCTTTTTTTATGTTACTAATCGATTGATTTTAGAGAGCAGTCTTGAAAGTTCTGCTGCCAACCTTCACGATGTACATACCCTTAGCACCGGTGTAAACCTTCTGCTGGGTTCCGAGACCGCGAGTCGTGCTGACAACATGGCCGAGGCTGTTGAACACAGTGATAGTCTTGCCCTGGGCATTAGAGACCACGATGTAGTTGTCAAAAGACTTGTAAACAGAGACCAAAAGCAGGCTCGGATCCTTCTGGGCGATTGCAGCAAACTGACCACCGATTCCGCTAGAAGAAGATCCGACTGCGACACCACCAATGGAAGAAGAAGATCCAACAGCCAAGCCGCCAATGCTAGAGGAAGAACCAAACCCGCTGTGGTGACCGCTAGAAGAAGACCTATTTCCACCCCAGAAACCGCGACCAGAAGAAGAAGATCCCGTCGCGACGCCGGAAGATTTCGGCCCTGTGACACCACTGCTGGAAGACTTAGCCACGTCAGCCGAGGAGGCGGGAGCACTAGCAGAGGATTCCGGCTTGCTAGCGCCAATAGGACCATCCAGGTCGTAACCCTTCACGAAATTCCAGATATCGGAAACATCGGCCTTGGAGGGGCTATGCTGACGGCCTTCGAGCTTCAAGTGCTTCACGTAGATACCATTGTCGCACGGGCCCCAAGTGTAGAGCGTAGCCTTGTTCTCGCTGTTCGGGTGGTTGTTCTCGACTTCTGCCTGAGACGGGCACTTGAACTGGTTGCGGTAGCTCTTCAGGTTGTTTTCAAGACCATCGTATCCCACCACGTTGTCGCTGGTTCCGTGGGTATGGAAAATAGGCACCGGACGCTGAGCCGTGCCAGCACCCATCATCAGGTAGCCGGAGCAGGGGGCAAAAGCGGCAATCTTGTCGGCAATCTTACCCATGGCATGGTAGCTGAGCATGCCGCCCATGGAGAAGCCCGACATGTACACGCGCTTTTTGTTGATCTTGTAGTCGTTGGCCAACTGGTCGATAATCTGCGTGATCCATTTGGTATCTTGGTCACCGCTGATATCCCAGGTGCTGTAACCCGTTGCGCCCTTAGGATAGGCTACGACAAAGCCCGCCGTATCAGCAACCGCTTCCCAGTGGGTATTGGACTGCTGGTAATTGGGGTCCTGGTCCATGCCGTGGAAAGACATGAGCAACGGGCTATTGTCCGCAAGATTAGACGGGGCATAGACATAGACTTCTCTGCCCGAAACAGATATCTTTTTATAATCGTTGATGGATTTTCCGCCGCCACCGCCGCCCCATTGAGCGAAGGATATTGTTGCAGCAAAGAAAAACAGTATAGCTGTTCTCATTTTGTACTCCTCATTTATGTTTTTTTATGTTATGGCCCAAACCATAACAACTCCAGTCTATATTATATATTCAAAAAAAAACAATGCGCCAAACCACACCAAAATAGCGGTGTAAACACATACAACAGACAAATTTTCTGCTTTTTCAACAAAAATAAAGGAAAAAGAAGTTTTTTTTTTATTTTTTACAAAGGGGGTTTTATGAATTTCAGATTGATTGGCACGGTGCTCCTCCTTGCGAGCTTTTCTTTCGCCGCTTATTCCGGCACACCCAAAACACCGTCAAAAGTTGACGGATGCTACCAGATCGGCTCCGCCGAAGAGCTTTACGGATTTGCAGAATTATTGAACACTAAAAATGAAAATGGTGCATATGTAATTAATGAAACATGTGCAAAACTGACTGCAGATATTGTTGTTAATAAAAATGTTATTAATCAAATCCAACCAGGAATAAGATTCTACGAATTTTACAAGTGGACTCCCATCAAATATTTTCGAGGAGTTTTTGACGGACAGGGTCATACCATCTCTGGTCTTTTTATGTATGATGAGTTATACTTTGACAATGCTGGTCTAATCGCAAATATCAAGGGATTTTCAAAAGACAAGCCCACAATTATTAAGAATTTGGGAATCATAGATTCTCATTTCTTAATAAGACGTAAAATCGGCTCAATCGCAGGAACAGCAGACAATGTAGTCATAGAAAAATGTTTTGCAGACAACATGATAAGAGGTGAGCGAGAAATAGGTGGTTTTGTCGGATCGACACAAGGTGTAAATGTAATTTCCGAATCTTACAATAAATCAGATATTGAAGCAATATCCATTGATTTTGGTGAAAAAAGGTATGTTGGAGGCTTAATTGGACTATCCAGCCAAGGAACAACAACAATCAAAAATAGTTATAATATCGGAAACATTTATGCATTTCGTGACTTTGGAGGATTAGTTGGTTTTGCGGGTCTATCAAATTCAACAGTCATCATTGAAAATTCATACAGTGTCAACCCCGTGAATCTGAAACTTCTTGGCGAATACGACAAATCATCTTCTAATGCATTTATATCCAACTCTTATTATTTAAGCGACAGTGCGAATGTTGATGCCTATGCTAAAACAAAGCAAGAGTTTATTGATGGAACCGTAGCTGTATCTCTTCATTATGGGCTAGACGGTCAAATTTGGGGGCAAAATATAGGGATAGACACGACACCTTTATTCACAGGAATGATCCAAAACTATACAAAGCCTATCAAGATATCCAAAATTAACCTTCATACTTTTGATGGAGATACGGCAAGATACCCTACACAATATGTTGAGGGAATGTCTATTCAGCTCCCTATCCCGATAAGAAAAAATCACATTTTCGTAGGATGGTACACAAATAGTCAATTTACAGGTGAAAAATTTTATTCTATAATCCATTCGGATTCTGGTGATAAAGAATTTTTTGCGAAATGGTGGGGAAAACCAGCCTTTAAAGACAACTGCTATGAACTAGCCAGTGCCGGAGATCTTTATGTATTTGCCGGTTTAGTCAATGGAAGTCTAGGTGATACCGCACAAGGAAAGCTATGTGGAAAACTGATTGCTGACATTGTTCTTAACGATGATAGTTCTTCAAAAACAAATTGGACCCCCATGAACAATTTTATGGGATTGTTTGACGGACAGGGACATACCATATCAGGGCTTTACTACGATTTCAGCGAAGGAAATTACGTCGGACTATTTGCACAAACCGTACAAGGAATCGAAGGAAAACCCGTCATCATCCAAAACCTCGGACTTGTTAATTCTTATATCAACGCCCTTTGGTATGTAGGCGGAATTGTTGGCTATCACACAGGAGAACTCATTCTGAAAAACGTGTACAATACGGGTAGCATGAATGCTAAACATTATAGTGGAGGTCTTTTGGGATTTGTTAACGGGAAAGTAACAATCATTAACTCTTACAATGCTGCAAACTCGAATAACGAAGCTGGGCTTGTAGGAGGACTTCTTTCCAATAGTTCCATTTCTATAATTAATTCATTCAACTATGGTTCCCATAAAACCAATATTTATTCCAATCCAGATTTTATTGGACTAAAGGATAGCACAAATACAGTAACAATAATCAATTCCTTTGGGAAATCGGGGAACTTAGAAAATTTCGCCAACGGTTCAATCGCCAAGGCCTTGCACGACTACAACGAGAACGGAATCGACGGTTCCATCTGGGGACAACGAGTCGGAATTGACCTCTACCCCGTCCACACCGGAAAAATCGACACCGTGAAAATCGCCTCTTCCTCCAGTTCTTCACCCAAAGCATCTTCTTCCGCATCAACCAGTTCCAGTGCAAAATCCAGTTCATCCGGAAAATCGTCATCCTCAAAGGCGAAAAGCTCCAGTTCAAAGAAAACATCCATTTTATCTGCAATTCCTGTGCAAGAAACGGCAAAAGTCTATTCTCAGGGCAGAAACATCTTTGTTGAACAGTATAACGGCCTCGTTACCGTATTTGATTTAAACGGCAACCTGGTCCGCGACGCCTACTCAAATGGCCATACGGAAATCCGTTTGCAAAGGGCCGGGACCTATATCGTCAGAATCGGAGCGAAATCCCGCCGCATTTCCCTAACCACCGACCACTAAACATCAACCACTTTTGCTAAATTTACCCGCGTAAAATTTCCTAACCGAGGCATAACATGCTTGACATAAAGAAAATCCGTGAAAATCCGGAATACTACATTGCTGAAACCGAAAAGAAGTATACGACCGTCAGCCTGAAGGACGTTCTCGAAATCGATAACGAGCGCCGCCCGCTCCTCACCGAAGTGGAACGCCTCAAGAGCGAACGCAACGCCGAATCCAAGAAGATTGGCGACTTGAAGAAGAAGGGCGAGAACGCCGACGAAGCCGTTGCCGCTATGCGCGCCCTCGGCGACAAGATCGACGAACTCGACAAGAAGCTCAAGGACCTCGACTACAAGCAGACCGAAATGCTCATGCACGTGCCGAACATCGCCCCGCGTTCCCCGGAAGGCAAGGACAGCTCGGACAACGTGGTCGAGAAGGACGGCCCGATTCCGTTTGACTACTACACCAAGAACGATGACTTCGCCCGCGTGGACCACAAGACCCTCGGCGAACGCCTCGGCATCTTTGACTTTGAACGCGGCGCCAAGATTTCCGGCTCCGGCTTCCCGGTCTACCGTGGCTGGGGCTCCCGCCTGGAACGCGCCCTCATCCAGTTCTTCCTCGACGAACACATGAAGAACGGCTTCGAAGAATTCACGCCGCCGTACCTCGTGACCCGCAATACCATGCGCGGCACGGGCCAGCTCCCGAAGTTCGAAGAAGACATGTACCGCTGCGACAAGGACGACGACCTGTTCCTCATCCCGACTGCAGAAGTGCCTCTGACCAACCTCTATGCCGGCGAAGTGATTCCGGAATCCGAACTCCCGAAGCGCATCTGCGCCTACTCCGCCTGCTTCCGCCGCGAAGCCGGCTCCTACGGCAAGGACACCCGCGGCCTTCTCCGTCTGCACCAGTTCAACAAGGTCGAAATGGTCTACTTCGCCCACCCGGAACGTAGCTACGAAGACCACGAAGAGCTCACCCGCTTCGGCGAAATGCTCCTCGAAAAGCTCGGCCTCCCCTACCACCGTCTGGCCCTCTGCAAGGGCGACCTCGGTTTCGGTGCCGCCAAGTGCTACGACCTCGAAGTCTACGCCCCGGTCGAAAAGAAGTGGCTCGAAGTCAGCTCCTGCAGCAACTTCGAAGACTACCAGGCTCGCCGCGCCAACATCAAGACGAAGATTAACGGCAAGAACACGTTCGTGCATACGCTGAACGGTTCCGGCCTCGCCACCCCGCGCGTGATGGTCGGCATCTGCGACAACTACCAGCAGAAGGACGGCTCGCTGTTGATCCCCGAAGTGCTTCGCCCGTACATGGGAGGAATGGAGCGCATCGAGCCCAAGAAGTAGTTCGCACAGAACAAACTATCCTACGAGAAAAGGCCCTGAAGGGCCTTTTTCCGTTTAGATTTTATAAGCCCTTACAAGGATGTTTTGTTTTTCATTCTCACAATTAATAAATTTTGCGTATGAACCGCCTGACAGAATCACAAGCCCTCGACCTTTTCCTGAACGCCCCCTTGGACGAACTTTGCAAACTCGCCAATGCCGAAAAAGAATCGCGACACGGAAAATCCGTTTATTGGGTGAACAACCGCCAAATCAACTACACGAACGTCTGCGTTCTGCATTGTCGATTCTGTGCATTCTCCAAAATCAAGAAAGATAGCCCGACGGCCTACGACTGGGACTACTCCACCATCCGCGACAAGGCCGCCGAGGCCATTGCGGGCGGAGCTAGGGAGTTACACATCGTGGGTGGGCTGCACCCGGACCATCCCTTCGATTACTATATCGAAATGCTCCGCAAATTGCGCAAGGAATTCCCGGCAGTGAACTTGAAAGCCTTCACTGCGGTTGAAATCTGCCATTTCGCAAAAATTTCTGGCCAGACCCCCGAACAAATCATGGCGACGCTCAAGGATGCAGGGCTCGACACACTCCCCGGAGGCGGCGCAGAAATCCTTGTACAAAGCGTCAGGGACCAAATCTGCCCAGGCAAGGAAACCGGCGAGGAATGGCTCGCCGTCCACCGGGCGGCACACAAGCTGGGCATTCCCACGAACGCGACCATGCTCTTTGGCCACATCGAAAAGCCCGAAGACAGAATTGCCCACATGCGCATGCTCCGCGACCTGCAAGACGAAGCTCCCGGCTTTTTTGCGTTCATCCCGCTCGTCTACCACCCCGAACACAACGCCCTGCACAAGATTGTCCCCCACATCACGAGCGAAGAAGATATTCTGCGCACAGTGGCCATCGCAAGGCTATTCCTTGACAATATTCCCCATATCAAGGCGTATTGGATCCAGATGGGCATAGAAACGGCCATGAAGGCACTCCATGCGGGAGCCTCCGACCTGGACGGCACCATTATCGAAGAGAAAATTACGCACGCAGCTGGCGCTACAGTGCCTATTGGCATGAGCCCACAAAGAATGCGTGAACTGATTGAAAACGAAGGCCTCGTTCCCGTCGAACGGGACGCCAAATACGAAACGTATTAAGTCAAGAACTTTGCGAGCGTCACCTTCAGCTTGTCGAAATCGACAGGCTTTGTCACGTGCTCGTTCATGCCGGCATCGAGTGCCGCCTGACAGTCCTCGGCAAAAGCGTTCGCCGTCATGGCGATAATCGGGATTTCTGCAATCCGCTTGTCCGGCAGAGCCCTTATCCTGCGCGTTGCCTCGAAACCATCCATGATAGGCATCTGAACGTCCATCAAAATCAGGTCGTAATCGCCGGGCTTCGCCTTTTTCATCATGTTCAGGGCGACAGAGCCATCCTCGGCCATGTGAACCTTTATGCCAAAGTCCTCGAGCACTTCCCTGGAGATTTCGCAGTTCAGCTCGTTGTCTTCGACAAGGAGGATGGACTTGCCCACAAAGCTGACTTCGGGTTCCTGCTTCACGGGAACTTCTTCGTGAGGACAGCAGTAAGTCGAGACAATCTTGCGCAAGTCGGAGAAGAACAGCGGTTTACTCACGAAACCGGACACACCCGCATTCTTGGCTTCTTCCTCGATATCGGACCAGTCGTAGGCCGTGAGAATCAGAATGGGCACTTCATCGCCCACCATCCTACGGATACGGCGGGCCACTTCAATACCGTTCACGTCCGGCATCAACCAGTCAATCAGGAACAAGCCAAAGAGATCGTTGTCCTGGAACGAATCTTCGGCCCTGAGAACAGCCTCCTTGCCGCTAGCGCACCATTCCGAGTGCATGCCGATATCCTTGAGCATCTTGACAATGCTACGGCAGGCATTCGTGTCGTCGTCCACCACCAGGCAACGCATACCTTCCACTTCGGGAATGCGTTCCGGTTCCTTGTGTTGGCAACCCAACTTGAAATCAAAGGTGATAACGACTTCGGTACCGACATTCTCCTCGCTCTGAATCTGGATTTCGCCACCCATCATCGTCACGATGTTCTTGGTGATGGCCATGCCAAGGCCCGTACCCTGAATTCCCGAGACCGTCGAAGATGTCACACGCGTGAACGGATCGTAGATTGTCTTGAGGAATTCGGCATTCATACCGATACCGGAATCCTTCACGCGGAACTCGTACTTGCCGTAGCCAGTATCTGTTACCCCGAGCTGCATGATTCGCATCGACACGGTGCCACCGGCCGGAGTGTACTTGATAGCATTGGAAAGTACGTTCAGCAAGACTTGGTTCAAACGCAGTTTATCACAGATAACTTCTTCGTCGCTCACATCGGCAGAATCCACAAAGAACTCAATCCTTCTGGAGCGAATGTCCGCTTGGACAATGTCCTTGAGCATGTGGATGATGTTAGAGAGATTTTCCGACTTTTCGTTCAGGTTCATCTTGCCCGACTCAATGCGGCTCATGTCCAGCACATCGTTGATGAGCGAGAGCAAGTGATCGGAAGACTGCGCAATCTTACCGAGATAATCCTTAATCTGGTCGCTGTTGTCCAGGTGCGCCTTCGCAAGCCTCGTGTAGCCAATGATGGCATTCATCGGAGTGCGGATATCGTGGCTCATGTTGTTGAGGAAGGTCGTCTTTGCCCTGGATGCCGATTTGGCCATCTGCAGCGCCTGTTCCAAAGCCTCCTGCTGGGCCTTTTCCTTGCGGTAGTTCTCGTCATTGTTGAACACGCCCACAAGCATGCGGCGTTCGTTCATCCAGTTGCCCGAACGGGTCACCTTCATCCTATACCAAAGAATCTTCTCGTCGATCACGGCACGATAATCGACGAAGTACGACATCTCCTTTTCAAGACGGTCGAGCATGTACTGCTTGGTCATGTACTTGGACATCATCTCGCGATCGTCCTCGTAAATGACTACCGGAATACTGTTCGCATTCAACTCGAAGAAATCCAGATTCATGGCCTGGTAGCCCTTGATTTCTTCGGAATGCTTGCTGCTCTTGGTCGATACGCGATACGTTCCGTCGTCGATATTTACGTCGTAAATAGATTCGAACTCGTCAGACAGGGTCATGACGCGGCGAATGTTCTCCTGGCGTTCCGCCTCGGCCCTATACTGTTCGTCGATTTCGATAAAGCCGACAGCCACCAATTCAGGCTCTTCGTCAACAGCCTCAGCCTTCGCGATGGTCATCCGCGTGTACTTGTAAACGCCGGAATAGTTGCGTCTAAAGTCAACATTGATACGCTTCTGGTTCGCGAGGCATTTCCGCACGTATTCCAAATCCATGTAGGGTTCAAGAAGTTCCCTATCAGACGGATGAACCAATTCGGTAACAAAATTCTTGAATACATCAATCAAGTTGTCGTTCTGCGAGATGAAATCGCGGACATCGGCATTTTCATCATTGACCAACGACAGCACGCCCGTCTTGAGCGTCTTGAAGTTCATATAATACAGAGCGGTATAATCTTCGGACAAGATGTCGATGATTTCCAAATTGCGTTTCAGCTTCTCTTGGATTTCAAGTTGCTGCTTGATTTCTTCGTCCACACTGTGGATACCGATGACAAAACCCTTTATCTTCTCGTTACCGACCTTGTCGGCAATAAACTTGAGCTGGTAGAACAGTTCCTTGCCGTTGATAAGTGCCTTGAAATTCACATAGTATGTGGACTGCTTCTTGAGGTTCGCCAGGATGACCTCACGACGTGTCTGAGCAAGGAAATCCTCGCGGTCAGTGTCGCAGACAACGTAAGTCAGCAAAAGATCAAGCTTGAGCATGAACGTCTTTTCAGCCGCCCAGCCGGGAATAATTCGCGCAAGCATTTCACTTTCGCGATAAGTTTCCGCCATATCGTCAAACTTTGCATCGTGCAGTTCGACATACTGAACGCAGTCAAAATCCGCAGCCAGCGAAGCAATCATGCGATTGCGCCGTTCCAAGTCTTGCCGCTGCATGTCGGATTTACGAACTTCATCATCGACGTTCTCTAGAGTGAATATCACATGATCATGCGCGCTGACGGCCTTATGCGCTCTCAACCTGTAATACCGGTTCTTCCTATGCTGGTCATCTAACCGGAATTCCACAGAAAGAGATTCACCGGGATTCAAGCCATCCGCAAAGCGCGACTTGGTCAAGAAGTCCAGCACAAGTTCCTGGTCTTCAAAATTGCAGTATTCCTGAATTTTCGCCTTTGCCCAAGTAAAGAAGTCTTCCTTACCGGTCTTCATTTCCAACTTCTGGAATTTCTTATGCGAGACAAATTCGATAAAGGAATCGTCCTTCAGGTTGACGTAGAAAAGGTCATCGAAACTGCCGCTCAAAGTCGAAAGGATATCAGCATATTCACGGTTTTCGGATTCCAGACGTTTCTTGATATCGCGGACCATCCAGAACAAGTAGAAGATGAGAGCGAAAAGCTCAATTAGCGATATGATGACGAAAGTCTTTCGTACAAGGAGCGCTTTAGCTAGGGCGACATCCTCAGAGATTGCTACCAACATGGTCCAATTCTCGACAAGCGAGGGTAAAGCCGCTAAGAAAGTAACCTCGCCATCCTCGCGCAAGAATGCAAAGTCGGAGGTTCGTTTGCCCATGACATCCGAAACCCATTTTTCGTATGAATAGCCCCGTTTCGTCTTCCGCGTGGCGTAGTCCGTAATCTTTGACATCTTCTTGTGGAACGTATCCACAAAGAGCAAACTGTCACGACGGTCGAGAATCAGCAGATTCAATCCGTCACTATTCACATTGGACTGAGCGAAGAAACCAGGCAAAACATGCAGGTCGACTACAGCGGCCAAGACACCGACAATTTCACCTTTGTAACGAATTGGGAAAAATTGTTCGGCAACCATCACTCCAGGTCGAAACACATCTTCGTGAATTGGGGTAATGTAGGGTGCCGGGGAGAAATACTTGTTCAAAAGCCCCACGACCTTTGGATTCGTTCCACTACCCTTTTCATATATATAATAGCCATTGCGGCGATAAACGCGGACTGGAGCCTGAAGAGGGCCGATTCTCACTTCTTGGATATACTTCACGACTTCGGGATTATCAAAAGTTTCTACCGAGGTAAAGAGATCCGTAATGTTAATAAGAGCGCCCATCTGGGAGCGAGAAACGAAAACAAGTCGAGAATCCGCATTTTTAGCAATCTGGTGCAGATTTTCCCAGCAATCCGCAGTAACCTTTTTTGATATGTAGAAAAAACCTATTTCAGTAACGCCAAAAAGGAACGCGATTAACACGAACGTAATGATAGCATTGAAACTGAAAATCTTACTCTTCATATTCTACTCGCCAAATGCAGACTCCTCTATGGTAAATATAGTCTTATTCTGTAAACAAGATGTTACAAATTGTTTAAAAAAAATGTTTTTCGGGGCATTTTCGGCCCATTTGGTAAAAAAAAATATCCATTTCACCATCCTACTTTCCTTCCAAAAAAGCCAGCCAATCATTTCTTTGCCTAGAAAACTTTATACATTGGTAACATGAATATATTCGCAAGGCTTTTTACCCTTCTCGCCATCGTCTCGGCATTCGCTTTCGCCGAGACAACATCCGTCTCGCCAGTCGACTCTACAAATTCCATCCAGGAACTCGAAAAGAAGCACGCAGTGTGGATCAAGCTCGAAGGCGACGTGGAACCGTCAATGTTCGATTTTTGCGCCCGCGCCATTGACGACGCGCTCAAGGAAAACCCCGACTACATCATTTTCGAAATCAATACCTTCGGTGGCAGACTCGACGCTGCATTCGACATTGTAGACACCATCATGGCAATCAAGGGCCCCGAGACCATCGCTCTCGTCAAGAAAAAAGCCATCAGTGCGGGGAGCCTTATCGCGCTCACCTGCAAGCGTCTCTACATGCTCGAAGCCACGACTATCGGTGACTGTGCGCCCATCGTGCAGGGCGGCGATGGCACCCCGCAAATCGTCGGCGAAAAAATCCAGTCCCCGCTCCGGGCGAAGTTCAGGAACCTCGCCCAGCGGAACGGTTACCCCGAACTGCTGAGTTCATCGTTCGTGACCCCGGAACTTGAAATCCTGGAACTCAAGGCCAAGCTCGACAAGGGCAAGAAGACGGAGCGCGACACCGTGCTTATCATCGAGGGCGAAAAATACGAAGTCCTCGACAAGGCCGAAAAGGAATTCTGGGGAGCGCCCAAAATCCTCGTGAAAGAAGGCGAACTTTTAACGATGACCGACAAGGAAGCCGAAGAACTCGGTTTCTCTAAGGGAACGTTCAAGGACAGGGCCGACTTCGAGACCGCACTTGCTATAGAAAGGCGTAGCGAAGTCGAAACGACTCTCGGCGAAGACATCGCTGCCGCCATCGCCGCCATCTCTGGAATCTTGCTCATCCTCGGGTTCGGTGCGCTCTACATCGAATTCAAGACTCCGGGATTCGGGCTGTTCGGCATCATCGGCATCATCCTTATCGCCATCGTGTTCCTCGGGCAATTCGCCCCGCAGCTCGACGGCTACATCCCCGCCATCCTGCTCGTGGCAGGCGTGGCGCTGTTCCTCGTCGAAATCTTCGTGATGCCAGGAACGTTCCTTTTTGGCGTCGGGGGCATTGCGTGTATGATACTCGCCCTCGCGCTCTCGTTCTCGCCCTCCGAGATGCCCGAATACATCCCCGAGACAGTCGAAACGACCTTCGACGCAACCCCGTGGCTGTTCGGATTACTTTATATGCTATGCTGTGCCGGTATTGCGCTTGTATTCCCGATTGCCGCAAGCAAGTACCTGATTCCGCTTTTGCCCGAAGGCTGGACGCCCATGCTCAAGACCGATTTGGAAACAGCAGCATCTCCCACCGAAGCCGTGCAAGAAGTGAATGTCGGTGATGTCGGTGTTGCCAAGACCTTCCTGCGCCCGGTAGGCCAAGCAAGCTTTACTCTAACCGATGGCTCAACCAAGCTATTCGACGTCCAGACGCACGGCGAGATTATCGAAGCGGGCTCCCGCGTAAAAGTGGAAGCCGTACAGGAAGGCCACATCTGGGTGGGTCTGGACACAAGCGTTTAAAAACAAAAAACGGAGAAAAAAATGGATACTCTTTTAATCGTTGGAATTGTTATCGCGGCGATTGCCGTCATCATCCTGCTCGCCTTCATCGGCAAGTTCTTCAGCCTCTGGCTCCAGGCCTTGTTCTCCAGGGCGAACGTGAGCATCTTCCAGCTCATCGGTATGCGCCTGCGTAAGGTGCCGCCGCAGGTGATTGTCGAAGCCCGCATTTTGAGCTGCAAGGCTGGCCTCCCCGTCGACACGAACCTGCTCGAAGCCCACTACCTTAGCCGCGGTAACGTGCTCCGCGTAATCCAGGCCCTCATTGCCGCCAACAAGGCGAACATCAAGCTCGACTTCAAGGAAGCTGCCGCCATCGACCTCGCCGGCCGTAACGTGCTCGAAGCCGTGCAGATGTCCGTGAACCCGAAGGTCATCACGACCCCGAAGGTTTCCGCCGTGGCCCTCGACGGTATCCAGCTCCATGCCGTGACCCGTATTACCGTGCGCGCCAGCATCCAGAAGTTGGTCGGTGGCGCCGGCGAAGACACCGTGATTGCTCGCGTGGGTGAAGGCATCGTGTCTTCCATTGGTTCTGCCAAGAGCCACAAGGACGTGCTCGAGAACCCGAACATGATTTCCAAGAAGGTGCTCGCCTCCGGCCTCGATGCCGGTACCGCCTTCGAAATTCTCTCCATCGACATCGCCGACGTGGACGTGGGCCAGAACATTGGCGCCATCCTCGAAACCGACCGTGCCGAAGCCGACAAGAAGATTGCCCAGGCCAAGGCCGAAGAGCGCCGCGCCATGGCATACGCCGCCGAACAGGAAATGAAGGCGAAGGTCATGGAAATGAAGGCCAAGCTCGTGGAAGCCGAAGCCCAGATCCCGATGGCCATGGCCACCGCTCTCCGCGACGGCAAGCTCGGTGTGATGGACTACTATAACTTGAAGAACATCGAAGCCGACACGCAGATGCGCAAGGAAATTGGTGCTGGCGGCGAAGCCGCGAAGTAGTTTTGAGTTATGAGTTTTGAGTTATGAGTTGTGAGTTTTGAGTTGTGAGTTTTGAGTTGTGAGGTAATTGTGCAAGATTTTCAGTCTCTTGAAATTTGGAAAAAAAGTCATTCGCTGGTTTTGTCTATTTACAAAATTACAGAGAACAACTTTCCAAAAAGCGAGCAATTCGCCCTAACATCGCAAATAAGAAGATCTGCATCATCAATTCCGACAAACATTGCAGAAGGCTGCGGAAGGCGAACAAGTAAAGATTTTGCACATTTTATCCAAATGGCTATAGGCTCATCATCTGAAGTTGAATATCAACTCATATTAGCAAAAGACCTGAAATATATAAATGAAGAAACTTGGAAATCACTAAGCCAAAACATCACTGAAATTAGAAAAATGATGTGCTCTTTCAAAAATAAACTCACAACACTCCTAACATATAACTGACCACTGATAACTCACAACTGACAACTGACCACTATTATGGAAGGACTACTCATTCTCATCGGCATCTGGGTCCTCGACATCGTCATCAAGAAGGTTGCCGCCAACCGAAAGAAGCAGCAACAGATTCCGCCGACCGTAAACAGGCGTGAAGATATTGAAGACGACCAGGAAAGCGACGAATACAGGACTGAAGAAGCCCCGCATGCGCCGCGTTCCTTGCAGGATTTAATCCGGCAGTTCGAAGAAGCGCAGCGGCAGGCTGCTCAGGGCAACATCGAGCCGCCCGTTCCCCCTGTGGAAAAGCGTCGTGACCCGAACAAACCTATCACGCTGCGCGATGTTGCTGAAGTCGTTATCGGAGTCGATATTGTCAATCTGGAATTCCTGATGGATGAATTCGAGGTCGACGAAAATACGGCCGCCGAAATGCTCATGGCACTGCAGGCCCACCGCATCGTAGGCCACGACATGGGCGAAGGCGACTGCGACGTACTCGTGCACGACATGGACGAACTGGACAATCTCCTAAATCGTGTACATCGGCAAGAAGAACAAGATGCCGAAGCGGAACGCGAGCAGGCTTTGCGCGATGAGCGCGAAGAAGCACGCCGCCTGGAGTTGGAACGCCAGCGCAAGCTGAACGAACTCGAAGGCCGTGCAAAATCTGCCCGAGAAGCCGCCGGCACGGATCTTGCTGCGCTTGCAGCTGCCGAATCCGCAAACGAAGTGCCGCAGCAACGCTCCCCCGCGGTCTCGACGAAAAACATCGCCGACGTGCGCAGGGGTTTCATCTGGGCCAAGGTTCTTGACGAACCGCGTTTCAAGCGCCGTTGGAGCGCACAATACCGCTAATCCACCGAACCCCGTGCCGAGCCTATGCGCAACAAGATCCTGCAAGCATTAATCCAGTCCCCGCACAAACGTGACGATGCGCTGCCCAGCGTCCGCATGCTCATGGCCACGTTCAAGGCGAGTTCCGGAACCGTACAGGCCGTCCTCCGGCAGCTTCAGGATAACGGACAGATTTACTGCATCCGCGGTAAAGGTTGTTTCTGGGGCAGTTCGCCGACGCAGATTCAACTCCCCAAGCCCAGGGAAAGCGCCCTCGCCAAGCTCAACCGCCTTTTCGAAGACGACTGGAAGCACGGGGAATACAAGCCGACCGACCCGCTGCCCCTCTTGAAAGAGATGGCAGAACGCTACCATGCGAGCCTCCCCCTTCTGCGCAAGTTTCTGGCGCAAAAAATGGAGGCCGGCATCCTCCAGCAAAATGGCAGGCGTTATTTTTTCGCTCAAAACCACAGGGATTCCTTCGGGAATTCCGGGAATGGCCTCAGCGAACTCATCTTCGTCACGCGATGCAATAGCTGGGGCGGCTTTACCGCTGAAAGCGAACGTGAACTAGACTTTTTGCGCCTTATCTATAAAACAGCCGGTGCCCGCAAGTACAAGCTCATCCTCCTGGGAATGGACGAGAACAGCGGCGACCTGATTGACCGTAGCGGCCAAGTTGTCCGCCTGCAAGACTACACGCATGCCATCGGAGCGCTGCTGAGCACGTTGCTCATTCAGAAACCCCTCCCCCTCCTTCAACTTTTCGCGGGAGTCAAATTCCCTGTTGCCGTCTGGTGGGAACAGCCAGTGGACAGCATCCCGAAATTTTATCTGAACAAGCCGCACTGGGCATTTTTCAATTCGACCTTCGGTGAACTGCCGGGAATCGAGGTGGGAAAATACCTTGTCAACAACGATGTCAACCATGTCACCTTCTTCTCGCCGTACCACAACAGTTCATGGTCAAAGGACCGCCTGACAGGCCTGCAGAAGGCAGGACTGCAAGTGGACAGCCAGGTGGACGTGGAGTTCGCAAGCCCCTGGGATTACAGGCAAATTGCGCGCGCCTCCGTCGCAAAGCAGTCCGTGGAAGCCTACTCGCGCAGGTTGCTGAAGAAAAAACTCAAGACGCTGATTCCTGCACGGGACGAATGGGCTCCCGACGAATGGTGGGTCTGCGTCAACGACGAGGTTGCGGGACTGTTCATCGAAATGGCCGAAGACGGCGAATGCACGCTGCCCGGCGACAGGAACCAGCCTCACATCATCGCATTCGACAACTCCGCCGAAAGCTACCTGCTGCGCATCCGGAGCTACGACTTCAACACCGACGCGCTCGTGGAACAAATGTTCTACTACTTGGAAAATCCCGAAATCGGGAAAAATAAAATCCACCACATCCTCGGGAACGTGGTGGAGAAGTAAATAGTAAATAGTAGGAAGTAGGAAGTAGACGGTAAGTGGTTGACTGTCTACTGTAGCCTTGAACTTACTTATTCTTATTGACGATCAGGGTTTTGGCCTTGAAGGTCTTCTTGTCAATCCACTTGACCATCAGGGAAACCTTGTTGTCCTTGTCGAGGGCGGCCCAGTACTTCTTGAGCGTGTCTTCGGCGTTGTCGAAGATCGGCATCAGTTTCGGGAAACCGTTGAAGCTGGGAATCGGGCTACCGTCGGTTTCGTAGGTGCTGATGAAGTGGCCGAGACCCGGCAGAGCCTTCTCGAATTCAAACGTCATGCGTTCGCAACCGGCGTCTTCGCAGTTGCCCCTGCTCTTGAGGATGGAGAGCTTGTACACGGCGGGCTGGGCGTTCTTGTAATGGATGCCCGAGATGCGCGGCGTGAAGTTCGGGGCGTCGTCTTCGTACTGGCGCGTAGCGAGGGCGCTTTCGAAAGTACCGCCGAGCTTGATGGCGTTGTAAATGGTGTCGGTCTGGTCGCCGTTCGTGATAATCTGGACGTCGGCGGTGTGGCGGGCCGGGTAGTAGATGATCAAGTGCGGGTCCGTGAGCTTGGACTCGTCGAAGGCCTTCGTCTTCATGAAGCCGGTCTTCGGTTCCATTTCGAAAACGCGGTTACGGCTGTTGACGCTGCGGCCCATGATCCAGTAGACCTGCACGTAGGACTTGCCGTCGGCGCTTTCGCCGAGAACGATGCCACGACCGGGATACGGGTTCTTGGAGAGGGCTTTGAAATTCTGTTTTGCTTCGTCGATGTAGGACATAGTGATTAGTAAATAGTGGTTGGTGGTTGGGGCGCCTTCGGCGCATTGCAGTTACAAAAATAAAAAAAGGAGGACTGGCCTCCTATGTTTTGGGAAAATTTAGTTCGATTCTTCAAGGCAATAAGGCGTGGTTTCGATTGAATCCGCCGGCAAGACCTTATAGACATCACTGTAGTGCATGAAATATTTGATATCGGCTTCTTCGGCAGAAATATCAAACTTGACATCGGCTGGACACCATAAATTTATATCGTCACTTTCTTTTATTTCGTCCCAAACACGCAATGTATCACCGGAACGTTTCGAGTAATAATCGCCGCTAATCCGAAGGAGTGTTGACTGAATCCCCCTGAGAAGCACCTGATACCCCCCTTCTTCGCTCTGGAGCAAGAACGCAGTCTTCACAGTAGTGCAACTTCTGTAAGATCCATCGCAGTTTCCACGGTGGACACAATTTGCCTGGTTTATTATCTTCCTGTCGGCACCCGACGAGGACTCGTCCCCGCAGCAGTCTTCTGTGCAAGCAACAAGCGCAAACGACAGTGCAGCAGCACACACAATCATTCTTTTCATAATTCCACCTCCCTAAGCATTCATACTCAAAAAATAAATTATTACGGTCCTTCCGGAGCTGGGCCAGGGACCACCTCGTACACCGTTTTGCCACTTGATTTAGGACTGAATGCAAAGTACTTGATGTCCGCATCCCTCGCCTCTATATCGAACCAATGGTCGCTCACGCACATGCATTTTGTTGGAATGATTGATTTTACATCGACAGAAAGCGTATCACCAAAACGATTCACATCCAATTTCACATCTGCAAACCCGCAATAATCATCTAACTTCGGGATCATCACCTGGTATTTATCGTTTTCATGATATAGATACGCTTTCGGCAAATCTTCCGAGCCATCTTTTAACAGAATTCTGGAAAGACTTTCGTAGCAGCCCTTGAAGTCCATGTTCACTTCTCGTGCAGCGCCCTGTCCAGAAGCAGCCGGCGAATCATCGCTACCACAAGCCACGAACGGCAAGGGAGCGAAAACCATAACCATGGCGTATGCAAGCATCTTTTTCATATTTCCTCCCTTTAAATATTCTTGGCAACCCGCCCTAATCGTTAATAGGAACGGCGGTCAATTGAATCGGACGAAGATGATTGATAAATGTCGTACGGAAAGACGGTCCAGGTCGAATCATAAACACCTTCGGCAGACGGGGTGAATGTAGTTATTATACAGAAGGTTGTATCGTAAACTCCTTCTTCATAAGGTTTATCCAAAGGCGGAATACGATGACATGACGTATCGGGCGCTTTTTCGGGAGCAGGGCCAGGAACGACCTTGAACCCTCTATTATCGTACTCAAAATATTTGACATCCGCATCTTCTGCCGGAATATTAAAGGTGAAGTACGCATAACATTCCCAAGTTAAGATGGTATCCGTACCATTCAAGACACGCAAAGTATCCCCCACACGTTCTGCATTAAGTTCATGATTAGTGTAAGTTCTCCTACCACTCATATCTGGAATAATAATCTGGTAACCGACTTTTTCGTTATTAGTCAGGTAGGCTAGTTCTCCTCCATTGGTACGATTAAGGCTACAAGGGCCCGAATTGGCAAGCACTTTTTTTAGGGATACCGAATCGTTATCGGAGATGCCAGGTATTTCTTGATTGACCGTATTCAGGTCAATCGCGTTTGAAGTCTTTTCGTCACCGCAGGCCACAAGGGCCAGGGTCAACGGAATCAGAGCCGAGACGACAATGTGTGCAAGTGTCTTTTTCAAGTCAACCCCCTTTACCTTTCCTGGAACGAAACTCAAGAATCGGCCTCATATTATACAATATACGTTATGTTCTTCAAAACGCAAATAAAAAAAAATATACGAAATTAAGAATTTTGAGCAAAAATCACGCTTTTCCAGCAACTCTTGCCCAGCAAGCACAAAATACTATACATTATGTATAATGCAATAAATTTGCCCCCGAAAGGAGAAAATTTTATCAGCTAATTTATTTATAAACGAAACTACCGTTTCGGGTTGTAGTTGTTCATCAAGACCATGGCGACGGCGATGCAGAGCATCACGACGCTGCCGACAACGACTTGCTGGCGGTGGTCGTAATCGCGCTTGACGTACTTGGGGTCTTCTTCGTTGAGTTCCTGGAGTGTCGGTCCTGTATTAATCTTCGTTGAATCTACGCCGCAGATTTCAGCAATCTGCTCATCGCTCATATTCAGCGTGCTTATGTTAAGGCTGTCGCACCTATTTTGGGTGTCGGCAGCGGCTGCGGGAATCGCGAGGAACAGGGCCAGCAAGACCACGAGCAATAAACTGCCCTGGATTGCCACGCCCCTACGGGGCTGTTCCTTTTGAACTTCGTTATTCACGCTAGCCTCTAGCCCCTAGATTCTAATCTCTAAAATTATTCCTTCGCGAGCTTGTCGAGGATCTGGTTCACGAGGCCCGGGTTGGCCTTGCCGCCGGACTTGCGCATGGTCATACCGACCAAGAAGCCCTTCAGCGCAACCTTGCCAGCCTTGAATTCGGCGAACTGGGCAGCGTTCTCGGCACACACGGCGCGGACAACTTCTTCGATGGCGCCGGTGTCGGTCACCTGCACGAGGCCCTTTTCCTTCACGATGGCTTCGGGATCCTTGCCGGTTTCGAACATCTCGGCGAAGACCGTCTTAGCAATCTTACCGTTGATGGTGTTATCGGCAATCAGGTTCACGAGCTTGCAGAGGTCTTCGGGCTTGATCTTGAGGGCAGAAAGACCACCTTCGAGTTCCTTCACCTTGGCGAGGAGTTCGGTAATCACCCAGTTGGCGAGCACCTTGCCGTTCTTGCAGTTCTTGGCGGCGGTGTCGTACCATTCGCTCACGTCGCGGTCTTCGGTCAGCACCATGGCGTCGTATTCGGAAACACCAAAGTCGTCCATGAAGCGCTTGCGGCGGGCATCCGGCAGTTCCGGAAGCGTGCGGCGGATTTCTTCCACGAAGGCCGGGTCGGTCACGAGGCGGACCATGTCCGGTTCCGGGAAGTACTTATAGTCGTGGGCGTCTTCCTTGCTGCGGATGACGATGGTCTTGTCCGCGTTGGGGTCGTAACGCTTGGTGCACTGTTCCACTTCCTTGCCGGCGTCGAGCGTCGAGGCCTGCAAGTTCATTTCGCAGTAGAGAGCCTTTTCGAGGTTCGTAAAGCTGTTCAGGTTCTTGATTTCGGCGCGGATACCGAACGGAGCGTCTTCGCTGGCACGCAGAGAAATGTTGCCGTCGCAGCGCATGTTGCCGTTTTCCATGTTGGCGTTGGAAACGCGCGTGTATTCGAGAGTCTGCTTGATTTTCTTCAAAACGAGCACGGCTTCTTCGGGGCTACGGATATCCGGTTCGGTAACGATTTCGCAGAGCGGGGTGCCGCAACGGTTCGCGTCAAAATGGGAATCGGTCGGGCTCATGTCGTGGATGAGCTTACCGGCGTCTTCTTCCATGTGGATACGGGTAATGCCCACGCGCTTCTTGGTGCCGTCTTCCTTGACGATTTCGAGCCAGCCGTTCTTGCAAATCGGGTGGTCGTACACCGGAAGTCCGCCCGTCTGGGTAATCTGGTAGCCCTTCGGCAGGTCCGGGTAGAAGTAGTTCTTGCGGGTCCACATCGCATTCAGGTCGATTTCGCAGTTCAGGGCAAGGCCCAGGCGAATCGCGTATTCCACCGCCTTCTTGTTCGGAACGGGCATGGCACCCGGCATACCGAGGCAAACAGGGCAAACGTGCTTGTTCGGGGTCGTATTCACTTCGATTTCGCAGCCGCAGAACATCTTCGTCTTAGTTGCGAGCTGGCAATGGATTTCGAGACCGATAACAGGACAATAGTTGGACATAAAAACTCCGTAATTTTACGGGGAAAAGATAAAAAAAAGTAGGAAGTAGGAAGTAGAAAGTAGGAAGGATTTAGGGGTTATTATTGCAATTCCCAAAGAGAAGTCTGTTTGTGATTTGGGATTTTTATTGCTGGCTGCAATTTTCTAAAGCCATGGCACGTTTTTTATCGTATTCAATCAAGGTTTCTGGGCAATGTTTGTTACGGTTAAAACCTCTTCTACACTTGACTCTTTTTAAGGCTATATCGAATTTGCCAAAGACAATGCTATCCATATCCTCTCTACGCATAAGGCTGTCTAAAATACGTCGAATCTCTTTCTTATACGATAAAGAATCAAAACGATTTGCACACGGACAAGTTTCATCGCAAATTTCAAGAACAAATCTAGCGAAAGTCGTACTGTCCATAATGTAGTTCGAGCGTAGAATAAATTCATCACCCGCTGCAAGGCAGGCCCTGCCACACGCATTGACGGGAATGATATTTTCAAAGGGACGGCAGGATTTTTCACATTCGTCTGCAAGAATGCGCACTTTCATATGCACGCGCACATTTTGGTCATCTAGAGAATCGCCTTCTTGATCAAGAATCTTCGCAGCGTAGCATGCGCGATAGCATTCGTCGACAGAATGCAAGGTCTGAATGCGAGGCGGTTCCTCTTTCTCTTCTTTCCCCTCAATTTGCGGATTAAGTTTCTTTATTCGTTCACGTTCCTCGATTTGTTTTAGCGCACGTTCCCGCAAGCGATTTTTCGACTCTTCCGACATTACAAACTTCCCCTTTGGGGGTGCAGATTGTTCTGTCTGCAGCAAATTCTGTGTTTCTTTTTTTTCATCGGAACAGCCAACGGACAGCATGGCAAATAAAGCCACACAAAAAAGAATAATGCGCATAATCCTGTTCATCAAGTTACCCCCAATCATTTTTATATAAAATAGAATTCTATAACTTTGATATTATAGTTTTCAGCTTAGAAATGCAAGTAAATAGTGGTTAGGAATATGCTACACTTCGTCCAACGTCACGACGAGGGCATCGGTTGCGTCACGGAAGTTTGCGCATTCGGTGAGGATGCAGTCGGCGCCGTTCACGAACGCGGTCGCAAGGCGCAGGGACTCCGCCTCGGTAATCTTGTGGTTCGTCTTCTGCGAGGCGGCATAGAGTTCGGCGGCCTTTACAGAAACCTCGGCATCTACCGGGCACACCTTCACGTTCGCAGAATGTTCGAAGAACTCGCGGTACTGCCGGGCAAGCACGCCTTCGTTCGCAGCGAACGCCTTCTGGCTAATCTCGAACAAGGTAACGGACGATACCAGAACTTGCATGTTCTTCTCGTACACCATGTCAAGCACGCCCGACACCGCCGGATAAAAGTCCGGGTGCATCTGCAACAGCCGGACCAGCGGTCCAGAATCAAGGAACAGTATCCGGCTTTGCTCGATGGAATTTATCATTCGTAGATTTCCATGTAAGCGATATCTTCGCGCATACCGGCGCGGACCATCTTGAGGCGTTCGGCCTTCGGGTAGAAATACCAAATCATCCACTCGCCACTCATGTCGGTGCGCTTGGTCTTGATGGCAATGGGCTTTTCACCTTTGTAGTAATCGCGTTTGTGCGGAATCATGTGCTCGAACGGACGATAAGTGTGGACTTCCTCGCCTGCCTGGCGTTCGACAAAACCGTTGCCGTCCTTGCTCCAGGTGATAGTGATAACGCCGTTGTCGTCCTTCACCTTTTCGCAACTGTCAAAGCCGCTACCACACCAGAAGTACTTCTTGAACTTGAACTTCTGCTCGGGCATTTCAAATACTTCGGCTTTGCGGGCATTGCCTTTGTATGTGGGGTACTCGCCTTCGAGTTTGTACTTGCCCACATTGTATTCATAACAACCGCGCTGTGCGACTTTCACCTTGCGGTTATTGACAGCGATGTCGATATTGCAACCTTCCTCGTGGTAGGACAACCGCGCATGCCCGTTGCTCTCTTGGATTTCCAGATTACCCATCTCGATTTCTGAACGTTCAGTCACAGGGCCGTTCTGGATAATCACGTCGAACCGCTTGGGATTGTTCGGAGACTTTCTCAAGAAGACACTGCCAGTGGCAGACGCATATTCGCCACTGAGGTCCTTCGCCTCTTGCAAGAATCGGGCGAGTTCGGCACGTTTCACAAACACCTTTCCGTGTTTGCAATCAATGGGAACAAAGGGCGGCGGGTTCTTGGGATCGCGGGGACGCCAGGAAATATAACGCTTGGTCACATTCTGGATTTTCTTCTTTCCGTTCTTGCCGATAACTTCGCGACGTTCTTTCTCTATACGGACACGTTTGACCGAATCCTTCGGAATAGGCAATTCCGTAATCCAGTCCGACATGGAAAGTGTACCCACAGGTTTACTTTCGTCAACTTCTTTGCCGTTCTTCTTATAGACATTCAAAGTTTCTTGTCCAAAACAACATGCACAACCCAATGTGACCAGAATTGCAAGTAAAATTTTCAAAATTCCGCCTCTTCGAACAAAAAAACACACCATTTTCAAAAAAAAGGTAATATTTTAAACCTACTTGGTAACAATATTTTTATAATTCTAATTGAATTTTACAATTGGAACATTCGTAAAATGCCATCCACAAAAGGAGATTGTGTCATGAAGAAAATTTTCCTAGCATCCTGCATGCTGGCAGCATCCGTGTTTGCCGCACCGCAGGCTGCTGCTAATGCTAATGCTGCACCTGCAGCAGCTCCGGCTGCTGCCGCTCCCGCCGCTGCACCGGCCAAGCCAGCTCCTGCTGCTGCACCTGCAAAGGACGCGAAGGCTGCTCCGGCTGCCGAAGCCGCCAAGCCCGCTGCAGCACCTGCAGCCGCTCCTGCCGCACCGGCCAAGGACGCAAAGGCAGAACCGGCCAAGCCCGCAGCCGCTCCCGCCGCTCCGGCCAAGGACGCGAAGGCAGAACCGGCTAAGCCCGAAGCTGCAAAGCCTGCCGAACAGGCTGCCGCTCCTGCCGCTGCACCGGCTGACACAACAAAGGCCGCTCCCGCCGAAGAAGCAAAGCCGGCAGAAGCTGCCGCAGCTCCCGTAGCCGCACCGGCTGACTCCGCAAAGGCCGAACCCGCAGCCGAAGTCGCTGCAAGCGACACTGCAAAGGCTGCTCCGACCGAAGCCGAAATTGCCGCCAACACCGACGAACAGGGATTCATCTCCGCTCCGGATCAGCAGGATCAGCCCAAGAAGAAAAAACGCCGCAAAAAGAAAAAACTCGTTGAAAACGCCGTCATCTCGACGGACAAGGCCGAATTCGGCATTCTCGCTGACTTCGAATTGAGCGCCGAAAAGGTGTTCTGGAATAGCGAAGACGACACCAACAACGACAACCTCGAAACATGGCAGGGCGAAGCCAACTTCGCTATCCTCGCCGAAGGTGAGAACTTCAAGGGCAAGTTGGCCGTCGCCTTCTACCCGGGTGACCTCAGGGACGAAAACTTCGGTGGCAAGGACGCCAAGCAAGAAGCCCTCCGCAACAACGAAAACGGCACCCTGGACGACTACTTCTCCCTCGACGAAGCTTGGGCCTACCAGAGCACCGACTTGTTCAACTTCAAGGTCGGTCGTTGGGACAACACCGACAAGAACGGTGACTACTTCGGTGGTTACATCGATGGCTACCTGGCTGGATTCCTTTCCACCCAGAAGTCCGAGAACCAGTTGCAGTTCGGCATCTCCCCGACAGACAACATGGACTTCACCCTTGCCTTCATCAGCCAAGCTGTGAACCTGGATAACGGCGACCTCCGTGCTGCCTTCAATTTCCACGGTCTCGAAGGCCTGAGCGAACTGAAGATCCAGCTCGCCTACCGCAGCAACCTCTTCGACAAGGTGTATGACTCCGACTCCAAGGTCAAGCACAACACTTCGTTGAAGGCAAGCCTCCCGCTCGTCAAGAACGCCGTGAGCCTCTTTGCCGAAGCTGCTCTGCTTGACATTTCCAGCGACGACGACATGGTCATCCCGGTGACGGGTGGTTTCCTGTTCCAGACCAAGGTTGTTGACCGCATCATCCTCGAAGCAGAATACATCGGCGACCGTCAGGATCATCCTGAATACTGGGGTATCAAGAATCCGAAGCACATCAAGGACGTGCTCGGTGCCCTCTACCTCGAAAAGGCCTTCACCGACCGCTTCAGCCTGTCCGCTGGTTTCCACAGCTTCGGCTGCACCAAGGACTTCGCCCTTTCCGGCAACCTGATTGGTCGAATCAACTAATCGTTTGAGTATAAACAAACAAGGCTCCCGAGCGGGGGCCTTCTTTTTATTTTACAAATAAAGTGTTTAGCGTTTTAGTGGCAACCGGAATCAGAAACCTTTGCGTTCCAAATCTAGCAGTAGCGCCTGAAGCGATTCCTCGACAGAGGCACGGAAGCTGGTAGAGCCGAGGCTGCAACTTGCGACAACGTCGTTACCGGAAGAGATTCGTATTACATCAAAGCCGTTTTCGGATGAAAAACAGACGGACAAACCTTTATTCAAAGCTTTTTCTAGCAAATCGCGCATAGCGACTCCTTTAATGATGTGGTCGGAATAAACCTAGGTTGGCGAACCAACAAGTTTAAACTAGGCTTTTTTGATTCAAAAAACAAGCAATTATTTTTAATTATCCAAGTTTTCTATGTATTTTAAGCTATCATGCTCGATTTTCACATTCATTTAGCACGGCTCCCCCACCCAAAGCAACTGACGCAATTGCTTTATAGCGGGGATTACGGCTTTATCGCCATCGCTTGCGAGCCGTGGGAATGGGAAAGTACTGCCAACCTGAAAAAAGAATTATCCACAGATAATAAGCCGTTCAAAACGTCTTACGGGATCCACCCCATGATAGCGACCCAGGTTTCCGAAGCCGATTTCGAACAGCTCAAGGGGTACCTGGAGGCAGATGGGGCTGCATCCGTCGGTGAGTGCGGGCTGGACCGACGTTACCCGGGATACGGAGAAAACGGCGTGCAAGAGGCTGTGTTCAAAAGGCAAATTGAACTTGCAAAGGAGTTTGGCAGAGACCTGCAAATCCACTGCGTAGGTGACTACGGCAGAGTTGTCGCATTGCTCAAGGCGGCAAAGTTTTCAGACCCGGCAAATCCGGTGCCAAGGCCAGTGTTCCACCGGTTTGGCGGCGACGCGGGTATTGTGCGGGCGGCCCTCCCGATGGGGGCGATTTTCAGCCTGCATGCGGACAGTTTCAAGAAAAAGTCGACGCTCGCGGCCATTCCCCTGATTCCGGCGGAGAGCATGCGGTTCGAGACCGACGCCGACGAGACGACATTCGCGGGCAACGCTACGGTAGAATACAGCGTGGAACAAGCCGTCCAAACGCTCAAGGAGCGCTGGCTTGCTACGAAATCCCTTTGGGAAAAACTTAGAGTTTAGCGGGAGTCGTCTCGATAGCGGCAAAAGCGCGGAACGCTTCGAGCGTCTTTTCGGCGTAGATATTGGGCGTGCCGTTGCCGAGTTCAATGACAGCTTGCATGGGCGTGCTGCCGAGGATGCGGATGGGGAACGGGCAAAGCGAAGTCATCTCCGAAACGACGCGCAAGTCGGGAGGCGGGAACTCCGCGAATGTCGCAGCGAGCATTCCCTTGCGCTGCACCAAGCCCTGAATGCGCAGGCGCCCTGCCAAAAGCCCGATTTCGGTGACAGCGAGGAGCATCTTCGTAGCGGCGGGCAGTGGGCCGAAGCGGTCCACAAGTTCTTGCGATATACTGTCGACCTCGGCAGTGGAACGGGTGCGCGAGATGCGCTGGTAAAGCGAGATACGCGTAAGCCCATCCTGGATGTAGTCTTCAGGGAGGAAGGCGTCCACGCCCAGTTCCACGCGAGGCTGGATAGGCTTGTCGAGCGGGCTCCCACCGCGAAGGGCCTCGACGGCCTCCTTGACCAAACGGACATACGTTTCGAAACCGACTTCGGCGATAAAGCCGTGCTGCTCCTGGCCCAGAAGGTTGCCGGCTCCGCGGATTTCGAGATCGCGCATGGCGAGCTGGTAACCGCTGCCGAGGTCGGTGAACTGCTCGAGGGCCTTTAGGCGGGTCATAGATTCCTGCGAGATCTCGCCGCGGGCAGGGATGACGAGCAAAGCCTTCGCGAGCACGCTGCTGCGCCCGACGCGGCCGCGCATCTGGTAGAGCTGGCTGATGCCGAAATGGTGCGCATTGACAATGATAATTGTGTTCGCGTTGGGCACGTCGAGGCCGGACTCGATGATGCTCGTGCTCACGAGGACATCGAACTTGCGGCTGAGGAAGGCATCCATCACGCGTTCCAAGTCGTGGTCGTCCATCTGGCCGTGCGCGACGGCGATGCGGGCCTGCGGCACCAGGGCCTCGATTTCTTCGGCCAACGTATAAATCGTCTGCACGCGGTCGTTCACGATGAACACTTGTCCGCCACGGGCCAGTTCATCGAGGATGGCATTTTTGATAACTTCATCGTCGCGCTTTAAAAGGACGGTCTCGACGGGCAGGCGGTTCACGGGAGGCGTGTTGATAAGCGAGATATCGCGGACGCCGGTCATGCTCAGGTGAAGCGAGCGCGGGATCGGGGTGGCGCTCATGCTGAGCGTGTCGACGGCGAGACGCAGCTCGCGGAGCTTTTCCTTCTGCTTCACGCCGAATTTCTGTTCTTCGTCGATGATGAGGAGGCCCAAGTCCTTGAACTCGTTCTTGGCCGAGAGCAGCGCGTGTGTACCGATGACGATGTCGACTTTGCCCTCGCTCACGCGCTTGAGGATTTCCTTCTTTTCCTTGGGGCTCTTGTAGCGGTTGACGAGCGCGATGTTCACGGCAGGGAAAGCGGCAAAGCGGTCGCAGAAATTCTCGTAGTGCTGGGCGGCGAGGATAGTCGTCGGCACGAGGACGGCCACCTGTTTCTTGGCAAGGATGCACTTGAAGGCGGCGCGCATGGCGACTTCCGTCTTGCCGAACCCGACGTCGCCGCAGATGAGGCGGTCCATGGGCTTGCGGGCTTCCATGTCACGCTTGATGTCGTCGGTCGCCTTGACCTGGTCCGGAGTGGGGTCGTACTCGAAGGCGTCCTCGAATTCCTTCTGGAACTTGCCATCGGGCGGGAAGCCGAAACCTTCCACGAGTTCGCGGCGGGCATAAAGGTCCACAAGTTCGCGCGCAATCTGCACGACCTTCTGCTTCATGCGCTTTTTCTTGTTTTCCCAATTCTTGGAACCCAGGCGATCGAGCTTGAGCGGGTTATCTTGCGGGGAGTCGACCTTCTCTATCTTCTGGAGGTCGGCCACGGGGAACTTGAGGCGGTCGCCGCCCTCGTATTCGAGCAGGGCGCAGTCAACAAGGCCTCCGTTCACTTCTACACGGACAAGTCCCAGATAACGGCCGATGCCGTGATCCTCGTGGGCAACAAAATCCCCGCGGTTCAGCGATTCCACCATCAAGGCACCAGAGACGGAGCTTGCTATCTTGCGCTTGCGAGCCTTGTTGGGATGGCGGTTGAAAATTCGCGTTTCGGTCAAGAAGGCGACCTTGTCGTCTTCGAGCCAGAAACCTTCCGAAATGTTGCCGACAAAGTAACCTTCAATGGGAAGGTCCTCGAAATAGTGTTCCAGGCGAGTCAGGCCGCCCTGCGTCGGTGCGACCACGTAGACTCGCCCACCACGGGCGTAAAAATCTTCGATTTCTTTTGCAACGGCGTCGGTTCCGGTCGAGGAAAAGTCCTGCTTTTTGAGGTTCACCTTGAACCAGTTTGACGCATCGGCCTCGACGTTGGTCATATCGAGGCACGGGCGCAGGGCGAAATTCGCAGAAAGTTCGCCCATCTTGAACCAGAACGCATTCGGGGGAGAAATCTCGGCCACGAGGCCACGTGCGCCCTCGTAGGCGGCCTCGTAAGCAAGGTGCATCTTGCTCGCCGTCTCCGAAAGCACGGAAAGTTCCTCGAACACAAGCGCTGCGCGAGGCAAATAATCCAAAAGGCTCGACGTGAGTGGCTGGTAACGGTCCCTACGCCACCAGATGTCGTGTACGGCATCCCCCATCAGGGCCGCTTCGCGTTCCGGAATCGTGAACTCGCCCATCGGGAACAGGTCAACAAACTTTTTCTCTTCTACAGAGCGCTGGCTGAAGATGTCGAAGGAACGGATGGATTCCACCTCGTCGCCAAAAAACTCAATACGGATGGGGTGCGGATACAAAAGGCAGTTCACATCCACGATGCAGCCGCGAATGGAGAACTCGCCCACCCCGCTCACCACGGGCTGTTCGATGAACCCATGATCCAGGAACCACGGCCTGAGCTTGGAGGGTTCAAAAACATCCCCCACCTTTATGCGGAAAACGTTTTCCAGCACAGTTCCCGGCTTCGGGAGTTTCGCAAGCAGGGCATCCAAGGGGCAAACGACAACGAACGGGCGGTCGTTACGGCCGATATCGCGGAAAAACTTGAGGCGTTCTTCGAGCACACCCTCGAACGGAACCTTGGACTCATAAGGCTTGAGCCCAAGTGAAGGGAAAAATCGGACAAATTCCTCGCCCACAAGGCTTTCGAGGTTCTCGACCCAGACCTCGGCGCTCCGGTAGTCCTTCGCGACAACGAGCACGGGCTCTGGGCGCTTCAGGAAACGGCTCGCGACCGCCATGGCAAGCATGGGGACGCTCGCTCCGCACACATGCAGCGAACCGGAATCCACGCCATCGAAAAGCGCAATGGACCCGCTAGCCGACTCCTGAAGAAATTCCGATAAAGTTTCCATAAAAGACCAAACTAAAAACCGGCCCCGAGACTTCGGAGCCGGTTTTCTGAGCTATGAAGGGCTCGAACCTTCGACCCACGCCTTAAAAGGGCGTTGCTCTACCAACTGAGCTAATAGCCCGAGCGAACCAAATATACTAAAAAACGCCTATTTTGTAAAGGCAAAAGGCAAAAAAATGCATTTTAAGCACTTTAGCTTTTATGGATTTTTCTAAATTTGAGGCATGAACCTGTTGAAAAGAGTTTCGTTTTGCGCCGCACTCGTGTCTATTGCACCGGCCTTGTGCCATGCCTTTTTTTCACAAGACAATTCCGGCGAAGAAGCGTTCTCTTTCGTAAGCACGTTCGACAGCCCGCGTAACGCCGCTCTGGAACACTCCGCCGGAGCCATGCCCAGCACGGACCCCACCGTTTCGCAGATGAACTTGGCCGCCCTCCGCATGCAAGAAGGCAAAAACCACGTCGTAGAAGCCCACTGGCAAACCGGGGACTTCGCCGAAAACCAAGGTTCCCTGTTCTACACGACAAAGTACAAGGATTACGCCATCCAGATATCCTATAACTGGTACGATGTCGGTGAAATCCAGGGTGTAGACGAATTGGGCGAATATACAAACAAAAATTACAACCCCTTCGGCCACCTGTTCACGGCTGGGCTCGCCTTCCCGATGAAGCACATCCAGTTCGGTGCTGGCATCAAGGTGGTCGCCGAAAAACTCGCCGAAGAACGAAACACCGACAGGACCGCTATCGGCGCCGCATTCGACTGGGGTATTGCCTGGCAGAACAACAGCAACAGCATCGGCCTTTCAGTTGCAGGTAAGGATTTCGGAGCCATGTTGCGCGACTACTCTGACGACGGCGTAGAAGACTATTACGCCATGAGCCAGACCTTCACGGCATCGGCATTTTTCAAGCCCAAGAGCATCCGTCGCCTCACCATGTACACGGCAACGGAGTTCCCGCGCTTTACGCCTCCAATTCTCGACATCGGTGCCGAATACGCCCTGGGCAAAAGTTTCACCATTCGCGGAGGCTGGACACGCAGCTGGCTTGACCTCGTTCGCGATATCAAGGAGTTGGCCGCATCCAACAGCCGCCCCGACGAAGCCAACACGGCAAGGCTGTTCAGCCTGGGTCTGGGATACAGTTCCAACCTGTTCGCTCTTGACTACGCATTCTCCTATTTGGCCGAAGGCCTCGGAATGGAACACCGCATAGGCCTCCGGCTGGGGTTCTAGGAATTTCCTCATGCTCCGCCAATTCGACGTCATTGTCGTGAGCAAGCGCTTCGCAGACGGGGCAAAACCAACACCGCCATTTACCGATCCCTCCCTCGGCTGGTTCTTTGTAGACGACATAAACAAAGGCTTCGAAGCAAGCGAAGCCGAATGGATTGTCGTGGCAAGCGAACAAGTCAAGATAACGCGCGAATTCTTGAACAACCTTGCAGAATGCAATGCCTCGTTCCCCATGGTCGACGCTCTCGCCCCAAGAATCCATTGTCTGAAAGACAATACATTCCATTCGGGGTTCAGGCTTGACCCCCACAACGGCATGTGCATGCTTGATGAAAATGCAAAAATGCGATTCGTCGCAGCACCGCACCCGCTTATTGGCGCATATTCCAGGCGCATCGTCCAGCGGACCGGCAAAGTTGATGCAAGCCTTTCTTACAGGGCTCAGGTCGTAGATTTCACCTTACGAATGCTCCATGCCGGTGGAAAAATGTTCTCCGTGCCATATCTCGTAGCAAACACATCTGAAGCTGTTGACGACACACTTTTCGACAATTCCAAATCCCTTGACGAATTCACATTCGCAATGTTCAAATCACTTGGATTATGGACAAATCGGAAATTCCTAATGCGACATGCAGGCACATTATACGGGCTTTGGAAACGGAGAAAAGAACTCGAGGAAAAGCGAGATAAGGCTATACTCCTCAGCAAACTGGACAAGAAATTCCTTGAAGAATTGGGCTAACCACGTTCTTTATGGGCAAATTCTGCCAAAGAACCCGACAACGCGCGATGAGAAACTTTCCATAGAGCAACGAGAAAGCAGTTCCTGGGCAGCGACCTCATCAACGACATTTTCGCCCGCAAGGACCCGGTCTAAAACCGCCGCATAAGCAGGCGCATCATCGGGGATTTCCACAAGCGGGCAGACGCCTTCCAAATTTTCCCTAACCGCCGAAGCCTTTGCACATACAGCGGGTGTACCACAGGCAATCGATTCTATAGGCGGGAGTCCGAAACCTTCCAAGAAACTCGGATACACCATGAGATCCGCATGGCGATAGAATTCCACAAGTTCGCGGGCATCGAATTCCTTGAAATGGAACACGTTGTAAAGTTTTTTCTCATTCACAATCGCTTTCAGACGTTCCGAGAATTTCCCTACGCGCACAAAAGCGACATCAGGGCGTAGCCTCGCCATCTCGAAATATGTATCGATATTCTTGCGCGGTTCATCGAGACTCACGTTCAAGCACATCCCATAAAAATTCCGCATGCCGCGCTTGCGGCGGAACTGCGCCTTGGCCTCTGCAGTCACTGGCGTTTCAGGCTTCTTAAACAGTTCGGAATCTATCGGGCAACCGATAATCTCGCCCGGCTTTTCCGACATGAGTGGGCCAAAAAACTTTGCAGCCTCGCTGCGAGTCCATTGGGAATTATAAACAAAAGAATCCGCTTGGACTGTTGGGCGAATATAGAACAAATTTAGCAGGCGGAACTTAATGCTATGCGGGTAAAGCGTCTCGGCAAAAGTATCGTGTACGAACATCACTGTTTTTGCCGAAGGGCTTTCCTTTTTTGCAACAGGCACTAGGAAACCCAGTTCAGGGCGAATAAAGAAAATCATATCCGGCTTAAGGCTGCGCAGCAATTTCTGGAGAGGGCTCCGAAACGAAAAGAAACCTGAATAAAGCGATTTCGCCCAAATCTCGTGCGAGGTAAAGCCACGGGCATCAGCGACCGGAGCATCGGCACCTTTTTCGTCCGAGAAAAACTTAGGAGTCTTGAGCCAAAGCACATGTACATCAAAATGGTCTCGCACAGCCGAAACCAAATTAACGGTCAAGCGACCGAAACTCGTTCGCTCGTTCTTGTCGCAGACAAAAAGGACCTTTTTTTTATTCACCATCATCTAGAATATAGCAACTTTCTATATTACGATTAATGTCTTCCATCTGCAAGAAATCCATTAGCTTCTACAGCGATGCACCCGAATGGGGTGGGCAAGAAATCCTTTCGGCAAGGATTGCCGCCATCGTTGCAGAGACATGCGATGTCACATTTTTTTATTCATGTGATAAATTTGCAGAATTCCTGCCTGCAAGTGTAAAGCAAGTCAAGCTTCCTTATCATGCAGAAACTCCCTTCCCTATTTTCCGTGACCGCTTCAAAGGGAAGACTCAGAAAGCAAAAGAATTATTCCAGAAAGAGAACACTCGCAATTTGGTTCTCTGCCCGGGCAATATTGAGCGGTGCCTGCCAGGGCTCTGGGCTGCAAATAAACTCGGAATCCCGATTGTATCTTATTTACCCCTCGCCTTTTCGCAAAACGAAACACATGCCAACCTAGGCAAGCTACGCGACTTTCTCGCCAAGGGGATTTATAAAAAAGTCGATCACTGGATTGTAAACTCGCCCTACCAAAAGCGCCTCATCGCACGATTCGTCGATAAAAACATTGAGACATTGCTGAACCCGCTCGCTTGGGACATCTTGGCTCCAGCCAAGAAACCGCAATTGCCTCTGAACATTGCAATTCTCGGGCGTATTTTCTTTGAACAAAAAGGGCACGACATCCTGCCAGACATCGCTCTTTTGCTCAAAAGAAAAAACATTGATGTCCATTTCATGATTGTCGGCGAAGGCCCCCATGAAAACATCCTTCGGAAGAAAATAAAAGAAAAAGCGGTCGAAGATCTTGTCGAATTCACAGGCTGGATGCCGTCAGAAAAAATACAGGAATTACTCCTGAACAACATAGACCTTCTCTTGATTCCATCGCATTTCGAAAGCGGGCCCATCGTCCTTTTCGAAGCTCTACAATGTGGATGCCCCGTACTGGTTGCCGATGCCGAATACACAGATGACTACGTCCTACCCCCATGGATGCTCTTCAAAGAAGGCTCAGCCGATGATGCAGCCGAAAAAATTTCGCGTTACGCTGAAAATTGGAACGAGCAACAATTCTTAGATTTAAGGGAAAAACTTTTCCACGATCGGACTGATGACGATTTCAAGAAAAACGTCATTCAGATTTTTGACAAGTTAATTACCGAGGGAATCCTGAAATGAGCCACATCTGTATAGTCCTTGCGACCTACAACGGCGAGCGATTCCTGAAGGAGATGCTCCAGTCTCTTGAGATCCAGACACGTCCAGCCGACAAGATAATTGCCATTGACGACGCCTCGCAGGATTCCAGCATTAAAATTCTAGAATCGTTCAAAGATACGCTCCCGCTCGAAATATTCAAGCAGGCAAAGAATGGCGGGCACTGCAAGGCATTCGCTACCGGACTCGAGTACGCAAGGCAGTTCACACAACCCGGCGACCTGATTGCACTCGCCGATCAAGACGACGTCTGGAAAAAAGACAAACTGGAAAAACTGGAAAAAGAAATAGGTGAATACCCTCTTATTTTTGGGGACGCAGAAATCATCGACAAAGACGGGAAAATCATCCACGACTCATGGCGCAAACAAGCTCTCATCCAGAAATCAATTCCGCTCAAAGCACAAATTGCGGGAATAAACAACGTAACAGGTTGCCTTTCTCTTTTCAAGGTTGAACTTCTCGACAAAATTCTCCCAATCCCAGAAGGCGTTACCGTTCACGATTGCTGGATTGCGATGATAGCCGAAAGGAATGGCGGCATCAAGGCGATTGACGATGCCGTGGTACAATACCGCCTGCACGATTCAAATGCCGTTGGCGGAAGGCCTGCACCTGCCATGAGCAAGACTCTTGCAATCCAGGAACGCTGGCTACAGATGATTCTTGCAAACACAGAACGGCTCGCCCTCACACCCGATGAAATTCACTTCACGAAGCATCTATTGACTCTGACGCAGAAACGCTTACATAAAAACTTCTTACCTAGCGAAATACCTTGGATTTTTGCCAATAAAAACGTACTTTTCAATAAGGTTAAAACGTTCGCTTTAATCAAGAAAATCTTCTTCACTGCGATCGGGCTTCCGCTCGCAAAAAGAATCTGGAAAAAATCATGAGCAGAACTGCCATCGTCATTGTCACATATAACGGCTGGCCGATAACGCAAAACTGCCTCTCGGACCTGGCCTCTCTCCCGCAAGACGACTTTGTCATTGCCGTGGCCGACAATGCGAGCACCGACGGAACTGTAGAAAACATTCGCGAGCAATTTCCGCACGTAAGAGTCTACCCCCAAACAGAAAACCTCGGGTTCGGACGAGCAAACAACGCTGCAGTCCAGGGGCTCAAGGATGACGGCATAAAGTTCGATGTCCTCTGCCTCTTGAACAACGACACACGCCTTGATAGCGCTGTAATTGTCGAGTTGCGCAAATCCCTGACCGAAGCACAAATTCGTTTCGGCGATGTTATCGTCGTTCCTACCGTACGGAACAGCGACGGGACTCCACAGCACAACTATTTCGCCAAAATCAACCCACTGCAATTCTTATTGAACGCATTCCGGATGGAATCCGCTGCATCACGCCACCTGGAAGGCACGCCCCAATTGTGCGGCGACACAACTTTCTACAAGACCTATTGGGCAAGCGCCGTTTGCTGGATGATGCCCGCGAACCTTTACGGAATGCTGGGCGGCTTTGACGAAAAAATATTCATGTATTACGAAGATTGGGACCTCGCCCAACGTGCAATCCAGATTGGCTACCATTTTTATATTCAGAGCAAATGCAGCATTATCCACCTGGGCGGCGGGTCGGCCAAGAGCAATCTCAGCCGAGCTCTACAGCACGACAGATCCCAGCAATACGTGTTCGGCAAACACATGGGGCAAAAAGGCATCCTGCTATCCAGAGTTTTCCGTTCCTGCCGCAGTTTCGTCCGGCTCCTCCCCACCTGCATTTTCGCCCTGTTCAACAAGAAATTTGCGGAATACGCCAAGAACCATCTGACTTTGCTCAAGGAAGCCCTATGTGCCCACTAAAACGCCCCTCGTTTAAGACTCTCTCTACCACCTTGGCGATTTCAATCACGCTAGCTACGCAGGCGCTTGCCTACCAAGGCTTCGAAGATTCTACGGCATTCACCCTCGCAGACACTTCTCGGGGCGCCCTGGTGAACATCCACGCGCAGTTGTTCGATTCCGCCACCGTCACGAACCTCTCGAACGCCCCGACACATTACGACAACTCCGCATCGGTTCGCTTGTTCCTCGACGGCAAATTCACCGACGCTTTTAATTTTGAAGCCTTTGTCAAAGTGAACACGGACCACACCAACAGGGAAATCGCGGACCATTTTTACAACCCCAACGAAGGTCTCCCCTACAACAAGCAAAGCGAGAACAGACGCACATGGGACCAGTTTGCCGCCAATATATCTTACAAGCTCAAGCCCATCACCCTGCTTGCCGGATTTGACTTTTTAGAATTTGGGCCCGCACGATACAACCATGTCATCTTGCGCGGAGACAAGAGCATCAACCGCCCATGGCAAGATTCGACAAGCCGTATCTGGGTGCCAGCCCCTACGCCGTATTTTGGCTACCGTTTGGAACTCGGGCCCATAGAATACACGCAATACGCCGCCAAATTGTTCGAAAAGAAGAACAAAGGCAAATACATGCATGCCCACCGGCTTGACCTACACCTGCCCAAAAACATCACGCTCGGCCTTTCTGAGACGGCCTTGTACGGTTCCACAACAGAACCGGCGCACACCAACCCCAACGCCGATGCCGACAGCACCGACCGCGACTTTGAATGGACATACGTCCTTCCGTTCATGCTCTACAATTTCCAGGAACACATTTTGGGCGACCAGGACAATATATCGCTCGCCTTCGATTTAAGCGTGAAAACTATCCCTAACTGGGAACTTTATGCGGAACTCCTCTGGGACGACATGAAAACCCCGACATCCATGTTTGACGATTCCTGGTGGGGCAACAAGTGGGCGACAACAATCGGTCTCGCTCGCGACAACCTGAAAGTTGGCCCCGTGACACTGGACTGGTTTGCTGAATATACTCGAATTGAACCTTGGGTGTACACACACCACAAAGGCGGCGGTTACACGTATGCGAATTATGCGCAAAGCCTAGGCAGCGACCTTGGCCCCAACGCCCAAGAAATCCACAGCGAACTGAGCGCCACATGGAAGTTTATCAAGGGAACTCTTATCGCAGGAACTGTCGCCAAGGATACCGCCTTCGGCGGAAACATCACGGATATCCATGGGCCCGAAGACCGTACCGACAAGAAATTCCTCAACGACAATTCCACCCTCCGATACAACGAACTCGGCGGGGCCATCGGCATCTCCCCGTGGTATTGGGCAACGCTCAGGACATCGTACACACGCTATTTTGGCGACTACGAAGGTTACCGGGCAACGCTGTCCGGCTCGATACAGTTCTAAGCTAAAATTTCAACTGAGCTAAAAAAGGTTGGACACTTCGGAGTCCGACTGGCACGCGAGCGCATTTTCCTTCCATTCCTTGTCAAGAATGAGGCGAGCCATCTCCGCAATGGCCTGGGTATGCACGGTCGCCGACTCGGCCGGAGAAAGCAGCAGGCACATGAACCTGGCCGTTTCCCTGCCGGGGATGGTCACTCCCGAAAAACCTTCCGGAGCAACGACAAAAGCCATCAGAGGAGCGGGCAAACCCGGGATGCGCGTATGCGGCAAAAGCAAGCCGTCCCCCATGTAGACCCCTTGCGACACGCGTTCCGAAAGCTTGGTCCACGCGGCAATGGAATCGAATTCATGGGGCGAATTGACAAGGGATTCGTAGGCAAGGCCCAAAGCCCGCCCAAAATCCACGGTTTCTTTATAGAATTTGCAAGATATCGGTTTCATGTGGCCTACGAAAGGGCTTCTTCCATGAACGGGAAGAGCTCCTTGTCAGTCGCATTGGCAATGAGCTTGAATTCCGAGAACAACGCCAAGAGTTGCTTCTTGCCCGGCTCAATGTACTGTTCGAACTTTTGAATTTTCTTTTGTCTAGAAAGGAAGCAATACGCTCCCAAAGCCTGCATCACGCGCTGGAGGCTAGCATGGATGAAGCACATCCAGGCATCTTCCTTGGAATAAATGCGGGCGCCAGCATAGTAGGTGTGCCAGTATTCAAAGAAATCCTTGATCATGTCGAGAGGGAGGCAAACGTAAGGGTCCCAAAGCAGCGAAGCAATGTCGTAGAACATGGAACCACGGCGAGCCCCCTGGAAATCGACGAATGCGATTTCGGAATTAGGACGCACCATAATGTTTTGCGACTGGAAATCGCGATGCATGAGCACCTTGGTTTGCGCCTCGACAGAAACAGCGAGGAGCGAATAGAAGTTCGTGACGGCAACCGGAATTTCCTTGATGCCCTTGTAGTCCATCAGGAAGTTCTGGGTAAAGTAATCCGTCTCCCACTTGAGGGCGGCAAAATCGAACCGGTACAGCCAGATGTTGGTGTGGTTGCTGAACAGGGACTGGGATGCGTTCTGCCAGCGGATGAGCGCTTCGATCACTTCGGGGTAAAGGATGCGGACGCTTCCGGACTGGGCACTGGGATTGACGTAATCGTAAAGGCTGCGCTTGCCCAGGTCTTCTTGGAGAATTTGGCAAGCCGAAGCATCGACACAATAGACACGGGGAACAGGCAGCTTGTAATCCAGGAACATCTTGGAATACTCGACAAAGCGGTTGAAATCGTCGTTCACCTCGGGAGAAACCTGCACCACGCAAGACCGTTCGGAATTCTTGATACGGTAATAACGGCGGCCAGAACCGGCACCGGCAATGGGTTCAACCTCAAAGCCGTCGGAATAGCCATGAGCAAAAAGGTATTCGTTTATTTTGGGAGATAAAACAAGTTCTTCTTTATTCATACGTTCAATATATGTTTTCGAGAGCGCCTAAAACAGTTTTTTTCAGAAAAAAGCACAAAAAAAGGCACTTCTTGTGATTTCCCACAAGACTTGGCGGCTAAAGTTTCCAGCAAAAGCCCCTGCCGCGGATTTCGCGGACCACACTTTCGCCCGGTTGCACGGTCGCCCCCTCGTAAAGGATGGAGTCCGTAAAGGAGGCATCGGCAGGAATATCAGCAACACACTTCACCACCGAACGGACAAAACGCGAGTCAGCAGAAGGTGCGTTGCCCACCCAGCTGTCAATGCCTAGTTCCTCGCGGCGGGCGTCGCAGGCGCGCTTGAGGCCTTCAGGCGAACCCATGTCTATCCAGAGAGCATCCTTCTGGCTCATGTCCACGAAGGGAGGCCTTCCGGCGTCCACTTCGGACTTCCAGAAATTGACGATATTGAACTCGGCAGCATCCATCCTCGAAAGGGCCGCGTCGCTATACCACGACACGCCCGAGAACGTAACCGCCTCGCCCTCGCTCTCGCCAAAATTCTTGAGGACCCCGGAAAGCCTCCCCCGCGAATCCACACGGAGCGTGTTCACCTTCGGGAAATCCACGCCGAGCAGTGCAAAGTCGGCCCCAGCCGAGACCGCCGCCTCGACAAACCGAGCCAAATCAAACTGACAATAAGCGTCGCCGTTCATCACCAAGAGCCCGCCGCGATACCCGGCGCGGTAAATGCGGCTGAGAGGCCCCGCCGTTCCCAGAATCTCGGGTTCGAGCCAGACCTTTTCGAAACCGAGACGTGCGGCCTCGGCTTCCACCTGATCGGCGAGGTAATGGGCGTTCACGTGCAGAACAACCTCCCCCAGCTGCCGGGCTTTTTGCGCCTGCAGTTCGAGCACCGAGGCATCCACCACGGGCACAAGCGGTTTCGGCATATCGAGAGTCAGGGGGCGCAGGCGCGTCCCCAGCCCCGCAGCTAGGATAAGGACATTCATCATACTAGACCATGGCCGCGCTGAAGCTCGCCTTGCTCATGAGCGTATCGCCCTGGTAGATTTCGCCATTGTACTTGTAGATACCGCGGCGCGCAAAGGTAAGCGTCGCCTTCAAGACAAGGTCAGCCTTCGGGATGACGGGGGCGCGGAAACGGCATTCCTCGACGCCCATGAATGCGGGGCGCTTGCCGGCCACATCGGCTTCTTTGACAATCATCGTGAGGATGGTAGCCGCCTGGGCCATCGCCTCGATCTGGATGACACCGGGCATCACCGGGTTACCAGGGAAATGGCCCTTCAAAAAGCCTTCGTCACCAGTGAGGTGGAACGTGGCAACAATGGAGGGGTTCACGGCTTCCACACCTTCGGCGGCTTCCTTACCGACTTCGAGCGAAATGACCTCGTCGACAAAGGCGAAGGGGAACTTCTGCGGCAAAATTTCATGGACGACATCGGCGTCGTACAGGATTCCCGGCTTATCTGACTTGCGAAGGGATTCTAAGAGAGACATAAGGTAACAACCTCCTTACTATTTGGTGATGGGACACATGGCCCCCGTTTAAAATTTCAATGCGTACTTTCGGTAACGACGGGCAAACGAACGCAAGGTCGCCCAACAAATCGAGCACCTTGTGCCTTGCGGGTTCCTCGTCTACGCGGTACAAATTCTTATTTGCGGAGCCATCCGGCAGCAAAAGGCCACAGGATTCATCGACACCGGCCAGGAGCCCCGCTTCGCGGGCCTCCCTGTAATCTTTTTCCGTGATGAACGTCCGCGCCATGAACACGGAGAACAAATCCTCGGCCGAATAAATCGAGACAGACGCAGACGAGCCGACAGAATCCAGAACGTATTCCACCTCGAACGCCTCCGAAGGCGTAATACGCACGCACCCGGTCGGGGCTTCGCCCGGACGGCGGCACAAATCCCACTCGGCACGCAAAGGCACATCGTAAAAAGAAAGTTCGTGTGGAACGCCCGCCTCACGGCGCAAGCGACTGAAGAACGGCAAAGCACTGCCGTCCATCATCGGCACTTCCGGTTCATCCGCCGATACGAGATTCACGTCGAAAATGCGATCCGGCCACATCAAAAATACAGGGGCAAGATGCTCTGGAGAACAAAGGCGAAGCTTACCGGCACTGCCTAGGCCATCGTCGAGTTCATAAATCGTTGTCCGGCTCACGGAATGGAGCAAATCGCCATAAAGCTTATGCGCAGATGTGCTGTAAAATGGATGCCCGCCCACAGACCAGTTCACGCTCGGTGCGCTTGTCACGCTCGCGTCGCGGAGTTTCACCTCCACCGAGGTGGACTTGTAGCTGAGCGAGGGCGAAGTAAATAGAACCTCGCGAGTATTGTTGCCTGCACGTCCCTTGCCCATCACTTCTTCCCCATCTGTCGCAAGCGGACCACGGAACGCCTCCACACGGCGATATCTTCGGCAGGGAAACCGGCGTACACAGCATTTTCGGGAATGTTCTTGGTGATACCCGCTTTTGCGGCCACCTTCGCCCCGCTGCCAATAGTCAGATGCCCGGCAGACTGCGCACCGCCTGCGAGTTCAACATTGTCCCCGACAGTGACCGAACCTGCGAGGCCCGACTGCGAAGCCATCATGATGTTGTCGCCCAAGCAGCAGTTGTGGGCAATCTGGACAAACGAATCGAAGTGGCAATGGTTCCCGATTTTTGTCGGCGAAATGAACCCGGCTGCCACAACGCTGTTGGCACCAAAACTACATCCGTCGCCGATGACAACTCCAGCAAGGTGAGGCACCATCCGGCGTTCGCCACCATACATGTAAAAACCGTAACCACGGCTCCCCACGACAGAACCCGCCTGGAAAACGCATTCCCGGCCTACCTTGACATTCGAATAAATCGTGACGTTCGCCTCGAGCACGCTACCGTCTCCAATCTCGGAGTCGGCCATCACGACGCAACCGGGCCCAATAACGACATTCTCGCCTAGGCAACCTTCGACAACGGCACTCGGATGAACCTTGGCCGAAGCCGGAATATGGGGCTTGCTCTGGGAAACAGTAGTGGCAAAATGTTCCAAGAACTGGACCATCGCATGGTAGGGATTTTCCACCCCACAGACAAACTTCACATTCGGGAAAGCCTTTGTGGCGCCGCCTTCTACCGAGGCGGCAAACGCCTTGGGCACAAAGAGGAGCCCGGCACGGACCGATTCGAACATCGCAGCCGTAACGCCACCGGCATTCCCGAAAAGCCCCGTCTCCACCGAAGAATCGCCCGTCCAGAACGACACGTCGTACTCTCCGGCCGAGGCAATCGGGGCAAAGCCGGTCAATGTAAAATCAAGCGATTGGGCCGATGCAACTTGAGCATAGCCCGAACCTTCAAGACTGTCAATAAAGGAAAGTACTTCTGCAAGCGTAACCGGGCGCATCATGCCCCCAACGAAAGCATTTGCACTTGGCTTGCGAACTTGATGACGACTTGGTCACCGAGTTTCCCGCTCACGTCTTCCCCATCGAGTTGCAAAAATTCTTGAGGATCGAGTTCAATCTGTACAGACTGCACCTTGATTGATTTCTGCACAAATTTCTTGAAGAGGTAACCAATCACAGGGACAGAGCCAAAAGCAATAGAAGAAAGGAAATTAAACATATTGGGCACAATAACAAGGTCTAGCAGTCCATCGGCCATATCGGAATCGAAAAACGGATTGCTGCCGCTCGCGTAACTCGGGATGTTACCGATGATGACTGTACGGTTCCCGGAAATATCCACTGTCTTGGCCTCGCCAGTCTCGTCTACGTAGCGCACCTTAGTCGCCTTGAGATGGTACGAGCGGTCGGCAAAGAAGCGGCGCACATAATGCAGTTTGTTAAAAAAAACGGAATTCGAGGCGATAACCCCCGTCGCGCGGTCCTGGTTGAAATCATGCGCAATACGGGCATCGATGCCGCCAGAAAAATAATTCGCCATGGCGAGTTTCCCGTTTACCTGCCACAGGTCGAACGGGCGCGGGCGCGCAAGAAGGAGCCTGCGGACCAGGAACAACAGCCCGCGGTCGACAAAGGGTTTGTACAAGTGCAACACACGGGCAAGATCGTTGCCTGTCCCGAGCGGGATAAGGCCGATTTTCACCTTGTTCGCATAACCACTCAAAAGCATCGTGGAAAGGACTGCCGACACGGTTCCGTCACCGCCGACAGCAATCAGGGTTTCTGTGTTGGACAGAGCCTCTCGGGTCTGTTCTTCCATCCTATCCTTGTCGGTGAATTCGGCCTTCCATTCAGAGTCCGCGTGATTCATGGACTCCATGATTTCAGGGAGGAACTTATAGATGACCTTGCCCTGGCCGCCACCGCTTATCGGATTGATGAGAAAAAAGAACTTGTACACAATCTACCTTTTCTACCCAAAAGATATAAAAATCATTCCCCTTTCAACAATTCGTCCTTGATTTGGAGGTAATGCTGGGCGTTTTCCTGTGCCTTGCGGATTTCGTCTTCGGTAAGGCTCCGCACGACATGCGCCGGAGTGCCCACGATAAGCGAACCTTCCGGGAATTCCCTATCTTGCGTAACGAGCGCCCCTGCCCCGACAATGCAGTTGGACTTGATGTGCGCCCCGTCCATCACAATGGCCCCCATGCCAATAAGCACGCGGTTTTCGATGGTGCAGGCATGCAGCACGGCGTTATGCCCGACAATCACGTCGTCGCCGATATGGACACCGACTCCCGTGGAGAGATGGACCGTCACATTGTCCTGGATGTTGGACCTCTGCCCGACGCGGATTTCGGCAAGGTCGGCCCTGAGAACCGCATTATAGAACACGGAAGAATCGTCGCCGATTTCCACATGACCGATAAGGCGTGCGCCCTCGGCAATAAACACACGTTCACCAATCTTGGGAGTCTTTCCCTTGTATTCGATTAAAGAAGCCATACATCTAATGTACATAAAAAAAAAGCATACGATAAGCTACTTCCCCCCAAAAACAGGCCGTAACAATTAAATAAGCATCTCGGAACACAGAGAAAAGCCGAAATAATTCTAGTTTAGTTATTACTCCACCCTCCTCTCTCTCAACAACCATGCAGTTCATCGATTCAAGACAAATTAATCGTATCTTTGAAGACCAGGGACGAAAACGCTGGTCTGTCGCTGCGACTACGGCACCGGAACGCATTGCCAAACTCAAGAAGCTCCGCAAAGCCCTCGTAAAACGCAAAAATGAATTTTTTGACGCCGTCTGGAAAGACTTCCGCAAGAGCCGTTTCGAAGCCTGGACAACAGAATTCCTCCCCGCTATAGAAGAAATTGACTACGCGATTGGCCACCTCAAAAAATGGATGAAGGACCGGCCCGCCAAACGAACACTCATTTTACCGACAACCCACAGCTATTCAAGATTCGAGCCCAAGGGCCGTGTACTCATCATGTCGCCGTGGAACTATCCGTTGCTCCTTTTGGTATCCCCCATAGCATCGGCAATTGCCGCAGGCAACGTGATTATCGCAAAACCGAGCAACAAGACGCCATGCGTCAGCGCCTTCCTCGCATCGCTTTTTGAATCCCTGTTCGAAAAAGACGAAATCGCCGTCATCGAAGCGTCCGGCTCAGCAATCGGCGATACATTACTGCAACTTCCCTTCGACCACATGTTCTTTACCGGCAGTTCCAAAATCGGAGCCCATGTCGGCGAAATGAGCCAGAAGGTCCATGCCGGTCTCACGCTGGAACTGGGCGGGAAATCCCCAGTCATCGTCCTCGACGATGCCGATGTGAAAGATGCCGCAAAAAAAATCGCATGGGGCAAGTTCATCAACGCCGGGCAGACCTGCATCGCGCCGGACTATGTCCTTTGCGCCCGCAGCAAGGTTGAATCCTTGGCAAGCGAAATCGCCCAAAGCATCAAGGCCATGTACGGCGAGACCGAAGAAGACCGCAAGAACAGCGTTGACTTCGCAAGAATCATCGACAAGGCCACAACAGAAAAACTCCAAGGGCTCATCTACGACGCTGTCGAGAAAGGGGCTGCAATATCCATCGGTGGCAAGTGCGTCATCGGAGAACGCTACGTGGCCCCCACCGTACTCAAAGACGTAACGCTCCAAATGAAGGTGATGTCTGGCGAGATATTCGGCCCGGTTCTGCCCATCCTCGCCTACGATTCCCTGGAAAATGCCCTACACTACGTCCAAGACAACCCCAAACCGCTTGCCCTGTACGTTTTCGGAAAATCCCCGAAGGCAATCCGTTCCGTCATCGCGCAAACGACATCCGGTTCCACATGCGTCAACAACTGCATCATCCAAATAGAGAACCTTTCTGTTCCCTTTGGAGGGGTTGGCAACAGCGGAATCGGGAACTATCACGGATTTTACGGATTCAAGACATTTAGCCATGAAAGGAACGTCATGAAACAGTGCCCCGTCGACGTGGTCAAGTTTTTCCATGCGCCTTACGGCAAGTCGAAAGCCCAGGCAACCGTTCAGAAAGTCCTCAGTATTTTCAAAAAAATGTAACCAAAGCCCCCATTCCGCCCAAAAACCAATCAAAAACCCGTGAAATCATTCACATCGGGTGTAAAAAATTTTTTTCGCCCATATGGCTGTTATAGGGAAAAACTTATTTTCTGAAGAAACAAGCGCACTTATTGGTTGGTTAAAACATGAGTATTCTCAAGACTATCCCGTTCGGTATCGCATCCGTATTCATCATTGCCTGTAGTGACAGTTCCTCCAGCGTGTCTCCGCAGGAATCCGCGCTCCAGGGCGACGGAAACCTCACAGAAATTTCTAGCGGAGCGACAACGGACACCCCCGACGTGCAGCAGACCGGCGAAAAGACTCCCGCCACGAACCCGAACAGTTCGGGCTCGCAGGCCAGCGATCCCGCGCAAAAGCCCGGCTCCGCAGCGACGGCGACAAGTGCCGGCACCTCCCCCGCAAGTTCTGCATCTCAGACCATTCCGACAGTAAAGCCCGGCGAAGGTTCCGACGACAACGAGGAAGACGACAACGTGAACCTCGACGGTTCCGAGACGACTCTCACGTTCAGCGGTACCGATGTCACCATCGCCAACGACAACGGATGCCTCGAGAAGGCGGCCGGAGTCGTCACCGTCAAGTGCTCCGGCAACTACTACCTCACGGGCACAGCCAGCGACTACCAAGTCATCGTGAACACCGCGGCGACCGACACCGGCAAGGTGGACCTCTTCTTGAACGGGGTATCGCTCAAGAGCAGCGACGCGCCCATCTACGTGCAGAACGCCGAAAAAGCGGAGCTCCACCTAGTCAAGGGCACCACGAACTCCGTCGAAGACGGCGCGACGCGCTCCAAAACATACACGGTCAACAGCGGAACGGACACGACGAAGGCCGCCATCTATGCAAAAGACGACTTGAGCATCAAGGGCAGCGGAAGCCTCACCGTCAAGGCGAACTACAACAACGGCATCCACACGAGCAACGACCTCAAAATCAAAAAGAGCACCGGTACCCTGAACGTCACCGCCGCAAACTGCGGCCTCAAGGGCAAGGCATCGCTCACCATCAACGGCGGAACTATCACCGTGAACGCAGCCATGGGCGATGGCATCAAGAGCGACGAAGATGACGCCGCAGCGCTCGCACAGGGCAAGGGCAACGTCAAGATTGCCGGCGGTACCATCACCATCACGGCGGGCTACGACGGCATCAGCGCGAACAACACCGTGCTTATCACCAAGGGCGAGACCACCGAAGAACCAACCATCAAGATTACGGCAGGCGGCGGCCAGACATGCCTCGGCAACAGCACCGGAGGCGGCCAAGGCGGGCGTCCGGGCGGCGGCTTCGGTTTCGGCATGGAAGGCAACTCCTGCGCCCCCGACTCAAGCATGAAGGGATTCAAGGCCGACTCGAACATCGTCATAGAGGCGGGCAAAATCGAAATCAACAGCCGTGACGACGGCATCCACAGCGACGGCGACCTCACCATCACCGGCGGATTCGCGACAGTCAAGACAGACGACGACGGCATCCACGCCGAAAAAACATTGACCATCAAGGGCGGCACCGTGGAAGTCACCATGGCCTACGAGGGCATGGAAGCGGCCTACATGAACTTCGAGGGTGGCGTCACGAGCGTGATCACCACGGACGACGCCTGGAACGCGGCCGGAGCAAACGCATCGAGCAGCACCGGCGGGAACAACGGCGGACGCGGAGGCCCGGGTGGCGGTGGCGGCTTCGGTTTCGGCAGCGACGGTAGCAAGATCAAAGTTACCGGTGGTTTCCACTACCTCTATGTGGGCACGGGCGACACCGACGGCATGGACAGCAACGGCGATATTGACATGACCGGCGGAGTCGTCATCATCGAATGCCGCATGAACGGCGGCATGGGCGGCATGGTCGATTCCAACGGCGAAACAAATATCAAGGGCGGCAAGATGCTCGGCTTCGGCACAAACAACTCCGAAGAAGGCACGCAGTACAGCGTGACCTTCACTGCCGGCAACTACTACGGCACTTCCGAAATCGCCTTCAAGCCGACATTCAACGGCAGCAAGATGGTCTCGAACGTGGGCCAGCCCGCCGCCGTGAGCAGCGTCGATGGCATGCAGAAGCAATGCTTCGGCTCGAGCACCACGAATTGCGTGTACTACAAGTAATCCGAAAGTCCCAAATCCACCGAATTACACAGAAATAGCCGCGATTTCTCGCGGCTATTATGCTCTAGATAACCCTCAGATTAGTTTACTTACCACACTGGTCATAGGAGCCAAACTTGTCAACGACAAATTCGCCATCGTGGGGGAATCGGATTTGGACTTGGGAGATTTTACCTATAACATCTTCGATTTTTTCATTGGACTCTTCGTCAATATTCTTGAAGGCATCCCAAGACACCTTACCCCATACCATATCATCGGAATAATCAACTTCTGCATACCAGTATTTATTTGCCGCAGCATCCGTGACGAGCGCTATTCTGATTTCGCTATCAACCATGTAATGGATGCAGAAGCCATTCCAAGCGCTAATATCGGCTTGTTCCAAGTTCGGGCCAACGGTGTTGAAGCCAATCGTTGCAATATCGTCGTTATCTTCATCAGATTTTACATAGCCCTGGAAACCATGATACTTACTCACCAAAGAAGCAATGACATATCCATTTTCATCGGCCACGACATCTTCGGGGAACCCGAATTTATACTTTTCCGATTCTTCGGGAGAATTTGTCCAAACTCCGCCAGCCTTTGTCCCGAAAATGCCGAGATTTACGTGGTCACCGTCAGTAGAACCGTCCCACAAGAAACTCTTTCCCGACTTGTAATTAGAAGATTCCGTCGGCGTTATTTCTTTGGGTTCGCCAGTTTCCCTGATAGAAAGATTCTCCGGCACCAGGGCGCTAATTCGTCTGATTGCAACATCCGTTCCGGCATTATTTTCCTTTGCGAATTTCACACGAATCTTTGCCAGATGTTTCAGGATATTGCTATCGGAACCAACTAGGACATCCGCAAATTGAATGCATGTCTTTTCCAAATCATCATTTTTCGCAAAAGTCATTGTCTTGACATTATTTTCAAGGGTTCCTGCCGAAGAATCCCCAGGAATAAGTTCCATTACAATATCCATTTGCGATTCATATTCCAGGCACAAACCTTTCCACAAACCAGACACGTCCGCCGTGTATATAAAGTCCTGATCGTTTATAGTAGTTTTACCCGCAACAAGGAATTCAAAACCGACATCCGGATTGGAGTTAACATCATTAAAGATAACATGTCCATGATAACCTTCATGATGTTCAATTCTTTTGTCCAGCTCCGTATAATCTTCGGGAAAGAAGTCGAATTCGGGGAGATCATACATCCATTCATAATAGGCATGGGAAGAATCTTCAAAGAAAGTCATCGTACCAGAAGTTCCTTCATCGCCTTTAGCATAACCTGTCTTTACGCGAGCGCCGTCTGATTTGCCAAACCACAAATCCGAGCGAACATAAGGAGACAGACGTTTAATGCTAAATTCACCCATTGAACCCGACTCGCCCACAAAAACGATTTGCACAGAACGCACCTTCTTGACATACTTGGAACCCTCTACGTCATCCGAGTATTTCATCATGAAATCATCCCAAGATGCGCAATGACTTCCGGCTACCGTATCCTTCATGCTCAAGCTTACAGAAGGCAAATCCTTGTTCACAGAGGAACTGGCATAGTCGTCCACATCAAGACGGACTTCTACGACAAAATCGGACTGGTACGCAATGCACAAACCGTCATTGCCCTTAGAAAGGTCAGTAGGAGAACCATCGGAGTTGGAAACATCATAGGCGATACCGGCACGTGCAGAATTATCGTCAATCGATTTATCAAGAGTAACTCGCCCCGCCAAAGCCTTCTTGCTCGCATTCAGCTTAATTTCGGAGCCTTTCATGACGTTCCATGCCTTAAGGTTGGACGATTCGTCCCAGAATGCGTTCTTTTCTTCGGTAGTACCGAAATTTTGAGACATCCCGGCGTCATGCGAACACGCAGTCAATGCTAGGGCACCCAACAACCCCCAACATAAAACGTTTGTTGTCATGTATTTATTCATATTAACCCTCATTTTTTTTATGTGTAATTTTCGACAAAGGAAACATCTGCAAGTTCAAGCGATAAACTTGACATGGGTCCTTACTCATGTTGGCAATAGCCACAATTTTTCTGCGGCAGGAGTCCAATTCCCGCACAATCTGTTCATAGGCTTCGCGGTCAATCCCCATCGTCACACCGGAAACATCACGTTCCTGGATGCCAAATGCATCAATGGCCTTCTGAGCAAAGCCCGCCATTTCGCGGTGCATGGAGCGCACCACCAAAGGCATCACTTCGGAATTTCCGACCAAGCCCTTATCCGTCTGCACATAGACATTCTTGGATTTACGTTTCAAGATTCCAACGCTCACCATAAAGTCCAAGGATTTACGAACCTCATCAGCAGTAATTGGCTGCCAGCACATTTCGGCAACAGCCTCGGGAGTAGCCCCCGGCATCATCGCCACGAGTTCGCGCAGGACCGGATTTTTCCATGATTCAAAATAAGTGAAGGCATCGCTGTCCACCACACGAATCTTGTTGGCTTTCGCGATATCCTTCATGCTGGCGAAGGCGTTCTTTTTAGTTTCGTCATCCTTCGCCTGGTTATACCGCACCAAATAGCGGAAATAAGCACATTCAAAACCTCCCAAATTCATGGCCGAAGCCACTCTTTCAATTCCTAGTTCACTAAGACTACTTTTCCCTTCGCAGACCAGCTTTAAATACGTTGGCGAAGTGAAGCCCGCCAAACGGGCAAATTCTCGCCAAGTAAACGAACTCGTCCGTTTACGTTCATCGTAAAAATCTTGCATGCAGCAGCGATAATCGTTATATTCCGTTATCGGTTTCATAAAGACTCCTAACATGAATCATTAACCTTGTACTCTTAATATAAACTATTTTGTATCATCAGTCAAGTTTTTTATGATACAAAATTAAAAAAAACACAAATTCATGACACTTGCATCACAGAATTGAGTTTTTTTTGAATTTTCAAATAAGCCGCTTAGACTTTTAAAGTTATTTTTGACAGGAGGATGCTATGAATATTAGGTTATTATACACTACCATTGCTGCACTGTCCATTGCAGCAATGGCTTTTTATCAATGGGATGGCGAAACAGAGAAGGTCAATACAGAACTTGATAACGCAACCGCAACGGCTGGTTACTGGTTCGAGTTCAACGATTCCATTGATAGCGGCCTTTCCAAAATCATATGGCCGGTCGAAAAGGGTTCTGAATGGGATGAAAACTCCTATCAACCCATAGTTGACTTCTGCCACGGCATTTGCGGCCATGTCGTGCTTTCCGGTGCAGCCTTGGACTTCGACCCGTACGTCGGAGTCGGTTTCAACGTCGTCGGTTACGCAAGTCTAACGGACAGCACCCCAGTACCAGGTGACGCAAGCGCTTGGGGCGGCATAAAGATCAGTTATACATGCACCTTCGCTCCCGTACTTGAATTGGATCTCGGAGAGGATGTCAACAAGGCACTAGGAAACGACAAACCGGTTTACAAACTCCCCAAGAGTACCGGTGGCACCACAAAGGAAATTCCCTGGGAAGAATTCGCACAGGGCGGTTGGGGCAAGGGAGAGAAGATTACCGGCCCGGAGGCCGCCACCAAGCTTGTCGCAATCAGATTCAAGATCCAGTCCAGGGACAGTACGGAAGGAAGTTTCCACATATACCAAATCGGACCATTACCTAATAAGCCGCTTATAAGCGATGCACCCAGGGCTCTCCGTTCCGCTCCGGGCGTAAACACCATCGTTGCCGGCCGCAGGGTTTCCTTCACCGGGATTACGTCCAGCGCCTCCGTCGAGATTATCAATCTCCGGGGACAGATAGTCAAGAAGGGCTCCGTGCAGGGGACTTCCGCTCTTGACCTTTCCGCCCTTGATGCAGGCGTCTACGTAGTCCGCGCTTCCGGTAATTCAGTCGATTTCAGCGGCAAGATTGTCCTGAAGTAGCAATGAAAATCTTTTACCACCTTCCCGGACTGTTCGAATTCTACGACCTGTACAAGGCCTTCTTGCCGCTTTGGCGCGAGCACCGGGAATACTTCTACGACTGGTGCGATATCGGCTCCATCTATGGAGTGCCGAAGGACTGCATCTGGGGTGGCGGGCGCGTCGGTTTCGGGGATGCCGAGCCGGAAAAAGTTGCCGCACTCGTGAAAGAATACGGAATTTCGGCACGGCTTACCTTCAGCAATTCATTGATTCGCGAAGAACACCTTGACGATGCGCGATGCAATGCGTTGTGCAATATGTTCGAGAGTAGTGCAAGCGATGGCGCGGGCAAAGACCGTGCCGGCATCATCGTCCATTCAGACCTCCTGCTCGACTACATCAAGGCGAAATACCCCGGATTCTATTTCGTCTCCTCGACCACGAAAGTGCTCACGGACTTCGAACAGTTCAAGGCGGAACTGGACCGCGACGATTTCAGCTATGTAGTGCCGGACTTCCGCCTAAACAAGCAATTTAACAAGCTGAACACGCTCACGGACGCGCAAAAGCAGAAGGTCGAGTTCCTGTGCAACGAATGCTGCTGGTTCGGTTGCCACGATCGCAAGAACTGCTACGAGAACGTAAGCCGCAAAAGCCTCGGCGAAGACTGCGCAGACCATGAATGCGTCTCGCCCACCGCCCAAAGAGGCTACCGCTTTTCCGACGCCATGAAGAACCCCGGATTCATCGGGATAGACGACATCCAGAACGTGTTCGCGCCAGCTGGATTCCGCCATTTCAAAATCGAGGGTCGCAGCCTCGGCAGCGCCATCATCCTGGAATTTCTACTTTACTACATGACTAGGCCCGAGCACCAGCTCAAGGTGCGCGAAGAAATCTACCTGGACAGCTCACTGGATTTGTTCTAGATGAAGAAAAAGTTTATGATAGTCCTGATTGTTGTTGCCGCTCTCATCCTGATTCTAGCGGTGTGGTTCAATATTCCCTATTCGCCCGTCAAATCACAGTTCAAAACGGATGTCGAAGCAAGGACGCAAAAAATCGCAGCCGTCGCCAGCGATAAATATACAGCAGACGATTTCAAGGACTTGCCGCCAACAATTCAAAAGTATCTGGAATTGAACGGCTACATCGGAGCAAAGCGGCAGAACGTCTTATCGATGGAATACAGGGATGTCAATTTCGGCTTGGGCGTAAACAAGCCTCGCCTCAAGATTGATTACACGCACACAGACTTTGCCGATTCCCCAGACAGGCTTGCATTTATCGATAGCAAGATGTTCGGCATTCCCTTCCAGGGATACGATTACTACATGGATGGCAAGGGCGGCATGAAGGGCGTCCTCGTGAAACTCTTTACTCTATTCGACCAGACTGGCCCCGAAATGGACAAGGCATGTCTCATCACCTACCTTGCCGAAGCATTCTTCTTGCCGGAAGCGCTCCTGAAAGATTTCATCACGTTCAAGCAAGTTGACGAGCATACCGTAGAAGCCACCATCACGAACAAGGGCGTGAGCACATCCGGAGTTTTCCACTTCAACGATTCCTACGAGATGATCTCGTTCACGACGAATGACCGCGGGCAAATCGCCCCCGACGGGAGCATCGTATACACTCCCTGGGAAGCGCAGTGCGTAAATTACAAGGAATACTCGGATGGAATCAGGCGCCCGACCGTCTTCCGCGCCGTATGGAAGAACAAGGACGGCGATTTTATCTATTTTGATGGAAAAATAAGCCGCGTAAACGGCACTGAGGTAAAATGAAATTCCTTAGGCAAAATATTCTCTCGATGATTGCGGTCGCGGTGTTCGCGATCAGTGCCGCCATTGTCGAAGGGTCTTTTGTTTACGATTACGGGAATTCCTCCGATGCGGTCCAGGTTTCAGACGGAGCAAGTCACGATCTCCTCGCCAACGACTTTGCTGGCGAACGGTTATTCCTCTCCCGCGAGACGACATCGGAAGCCGTTTTACTCACCCGTAGGCCTGGCCAGCAGACTCTTTCGCGGACATTACGGAGCGGCAACTTCCAAGGATTCGGCGGGCGCGATTCCGGATTTTCCAGACGAGCCACGGCACCTGCGGGCATCCACAGCACACCCCGCACTAACGCACACAACGGGTTCCCTACCCCGCTCGCATACCAAGCCCCTAAAGACTATTACGTATTCACGCTACAGCGCATTCTCTGTTAACAAGATTCTTTCTCCACATTGCCATTCTGGAGACCGCCGGTCAACAGAATCAACAGCGAAAAAAATCAAATAATTTAACAAGACGGTTTATTCCGTCGGAGAAAGAAAATGGAAAACATTTCCAAAATGGAGATGGCGAGCGCCCTCTTCAGCCAAATCTACATCAAGACCGAAAAAAAGTGCTTCGGCCTCATGACCAAAGTCACCTACACCCCGACAAACTCGCCCGTCGTGGGAGTCTGCCTGGATTACAGCCCCGCTGAAGGCCAAAAAGTCAAGGCGATTCTCGAAGCTACACAAAGCGAACTCTTTGCCGTCCTCAAAAAAGAGGGCCGTCCGGAGACAAGCGCCAACGGGAATTTCCGCCTGAACCTGTGCTATTCACGGGATCACGAGTTCGCCGCACTGCACCTGCAGCAGTTCTCTGGGTTCGAGTACCACACCATAGGCGAAATTCGCTTCGCCGCAGGTGACGAGGCCAAAAAGCTGCTGAGCGCATTCGTCAAATAGGCAATAACGCCGATATCACCGGGCGCAAAAAACGCCCAAAACACCCCGAGAAAAGCAATTTTCCCGGGATTTTTTAATGCACATTTTTTTACAAAAAAAAAAACGGCCAACATCAATAAGAAAAAAGTCTATATAAATGTGAAAAAAAATTATAGACAACTCTTCCCAACGAACCATACAAGAAAACGCTTCAAGACGTTTGGCAAAAAAATTATTCCCGAATGAGATTTGGGATACAGAAAATGGCGTCAAAATATCCAAAACAAGACGAGCAGAATCAGAAAAAGGCAATGAACCCGCAAAATTGAAAAGGGAAATCTATTTGTCGACAATTCTAAGAAATGCAGGCCATTCTGTATGGCTTATCCTAGAAAAGAAGAATATGAATTTGGGTGGACGTCGGCCTGATGCAATAGTTGACGGCTTGTTTGCTGAAATGAAACTTGTGACAGGGCAAAGAAAGAAAATTTGGGATAGGCTTGTATATGCGACAACACAAAGTAAGGATTATGTTTTCATAGCTACCGATAAAAACTATAGTGTCCAGAATGTTATAAACACGATAAAAGGAAAGTTTATGAAGGCGTTATCCGACAATCCTAAATACGCCTATCCTTTTGAATTTGAAGAATTTTTCTTCATCAGTTGCGATAAAGAAATCCACAGAATTCATTTAAAGGAAGTATGGAATGCTGCTAAAATTAAGGTAGCCAGTAAGTGAAACTTACTGGCTACCGGTTACCCTGGGCATAGCAGCCCCGGGCTTAAATAATATACATTTTCATTAAAAAAAAAGCAACACCTTCCTTGAAAAGTTTTTCTTTTGGATTTTTGCGCACACCTGGTTCCTGTGGTAAACACTTTCCACCCTATTTTTTGCAAAAAGAGCGAAAAAACAGGTAAATTATGGTTACAGGTTGAAAATGGAGTGGAAGATGATAAACAAAACCCAATTCACGATTTTTGCCATCGCAGCCGCATTCTGTATGAGTGCGGTCGCTGCCGACATTACGCCGACCCGCGTTGGTCCCGTAAGCCAGTACGGCAAGCTCATCGCAGGCAAAAATAGCCAGAACAAAGGACAAATTTACGGCAGCTGCGAAGGCGTCAAGGACGGCGCCGAGGTGCAAGTGCGCGGAATGAGCCTCTACTGGAGCCTCATGGACGAGGCCCTCGACTTCTGGAGCGAAGACGGTATAACCACCATGGTGAAAGACATGAAAATCCAGATTGTGCGCGCGGCCATGGCAGCCGGTAACGAAGACTGGACCAAGGGCAAGTACATCGGCTACGCAGTCCAGCCCGATTCGCAAACCCAATTTGTAAAGAGGGTCGTCGAGGCGGCCATCAAACAGGACATCTACGTCATCATCGACTGGCATTCGCATACAGCAAACACGCAGACTCAAAACGCGGTCAAGTTCTTCGGCGAGATGGCCCAGGCATACGGCCAGTACGACAACGTCATTTTCGAAGTTTTCAACGAGCCTCAGAAAATCGAGTGGAGCGTCATCAAGACTTACGCCGACGCCGTGGTGGCCGAAATCCGCAAGTATTCCGACAACCTGATTCTCGTCGGCACGCCGGAATGGGACCAATACCCCAACCGGGTCATCGGCAGCGAAATCAACGACCCCAAGCAGAACACCGCCTATACGTTCCACTACTACGCCGGAACGCACTGTTTTTCCGGAAAGCACGAAGGAATGTTCGGGCAAAGCTGGCCCTGCGAAGGCGAAAACGCCGTAGAAGCGATGAACGCGGGCCTCTCCGTGTTCGTGAGCGAATGGGGTGTCACCACCTCCGACGGTAAAGGCAGTGTCGCCGGCGACAACGACGGATGGCAAAACTGGATGAACGAACACAAGCTCTCCTGGGCAAACTGGTCGGCATCGAGGATCAACGAAGGCTCCGCCGCATTCGACTCCGCCACAGCCACCCCGACAAGCCTCACCTTTACCAAGTCCGGCGACACGCTCAAGAGCTACCTGAGCACGAACGCCGAAACCTATACACTCTGCCCGACAAAGGCTCCACCCCCATCGAGCAACTCCGAAACGCAAACCCCGACATCCGCTGAAAGCAAGGAATCCTCGTCTAGCGCCCAACCCCCGAAGAGCGATTCCGGCAAATCCAGCAGCAGCGCCGACGCTATCCGCGCCGTGGCATCAACCGCACCGGCAGCAATTACCCTCCAGGGGCGTACGCTGAACTTCAACATTGCAAGGATGGGACTTGTGACGGTGAAGATTTTCGACGCCCTCGGACACGCCAAAATGGCTCATAGCGAAGCGCTTTCCAGCGGCATGCACAGCATAGAACTGAACAGCCTCCCCGCCGGGAAATACATCGTCCAAATAACCCAGGGCCATTCCGTATCCCAGGCTAGTTTATTGATAAAGTAGTTTCTTTTAGAGAGAGAGGAATCCCGGCGGCTCCGGCCGTCGGGATTTTTTTTAGATGTTTATTTTTATTCTTTCAACGACTTGCATCTTCCGTAATAACCAACAGTATTCAAGATACTCATATAATGCTCGGGCAACGCATTATGTTCCACATCTGCATTCGTATTGCTCAGGATATCCTTGCGTTTATCCATTATTTTTTTATCGGATTCCGTCAATGCTTCGGGTGCAGCAATACCATAAACGATAATTTCTGTTCCTTCTAGGTCTTCATTTAACTTGCCGTTAAGCATGATATCGCCATTGGTAAAGACATATTGCTTTTGTTTATCTTTAATCGAATAGCTAATGAGATCTGGGGCCATAGCCAAGGGGTCTGCATAGTTCGAATCCCACAGGATAAGGCTTTCGTTTTGAAAAATAATTGTGTAGTGATGCGCGGAATCGCCTTCGTCTTCTATGGTGATAACCCCTACGTCAAAACCACCTGCAGTCGATGTTGTTGCGCTAATCAATTTCCCGCGGCACATTTCTCTTATGGCGGGGTAATTTTCTTTTATGGCGGGATAAATCGACTGACTCTTGAACAATTCTTCAATTTTGGAAAATTCCCAATTTTCACTTTGCATCGACCGTATGACGCGCCCCTGTTCCAAGCTGAAAGTCAACGTTCCCGGCACAGATGCGTAGTCTTCCTTAAGTTTGGTCACGTTATCAAAATACCACATAACTAGTCCGGCTCTCTGGTCGAATTCTGCCATGTTGAGTACGGGCCTTGCAAGGGATTCCATTTTTGAAGCTGCCCCCGAATCCATGTCATCGGAAAAGACGGCCCCCGGCTTCTTGTCACCGAAAATTTCAAGCTTTATCTGGTGGTAAACTGGGGCTTCGGGAGGTTTCTTATTTTCATTTTCATTTTCGCTGCAGAGAAAGGTCGGGTTCACAGAGACATGCGCATTCGTGGTGTAGGAGATAAGGTCCAAGGTGGGCACGGCTCGGCCGGCGCCATCGACATTCAGCACATGTACGTTTTGCATTTTAGGAGTCATTTTCATTTTAAGGGCGGTCAGGCAGGCCGTAATCGAAGATACAGGGCCTATTTCGACGGGTATGATATAATCTATGTGGTCAGCATTCTTGTAATCCATGATTTTTTTGATACCTTCACATACGGCATCGGGGCATTTTATTTCGTCCATTTTCTGTGGAGCGCCCATATAGGCCACGACAATCCCGGATTCATTTGGCTTGGCGTCCTTCAAATCAGTTATTAAATCAGCTATTTGGAAATTTTGAAATTCCTTGTTAGCGGAAAAATAATCATCAATGTATTTGAGGCTGGTTTTGAGTTTTCCGCCCCCGCCACTGCCAAGAAAGCAGGCCCCCAAAGCAATGTTCTGCAGTTCATACGGCAAACTTCCAACAGCATATTCAGTCATGATTGACCTCCTTTAGTTTATGTAATTTTTCCAGGTAAACACGTTCGTTGTGCGCCTCGGCTGTTTGAATCACGGCGTCGATAAAGGTTTCGAGCTCGTTCCTGTTGCCGCTTTTGCGGTAGAACTCGCCGAGAATCAGGCCGTAAAGCGAATGCATCGCGGTCGGGGACGACTTGCTAGATTCAGTCAATATCCGGTAACCATCCTTTATGATATTTTCAGCATTTACTTCGTTGTCGCTTTTTTCGTAAAGAGCAGCGCCGTAGAACATTTTGGCAATTCCGTAATAGAAGCAGAAATTGTACTTTTCCGCAGTCTGCATCAGTTCGCTGGCCTGCCCATGGAGAGCATCCCAGTCTTCCTCGCCCCAGTTGTACCAGCAAAGAGCCTGCCCCGCCACGACCTGGTAAAATGCATCCTTGTTTTTGGCCTTGTCGCCCTGTATCTGGTGGTAGCGCAATTCCGCCTCTTCCTTTTTCCCTTGCAACTGCTCCGCCAGCATCAGGAACATGTTGGCAAACAGGCTGTCGAGAGCCGGAGCGCCGTCACCCGCACCGTCCATTGCAGCTTCGCTCAAAAACAACTCGCCGTATTCACAAGTCTTCTCGAGGTCCCCCAGCCAGAAATAGGTATTCGCCGCGGATATGAGCGAGTTCAGGTGCAGCATGCGGTTCCCGTACTTGTCTGCAATCTCAAGGTTCTTTTGCACTTGTTGCAGGCACTGGTCCAAATCAAGTTTCACGAGGTAAATTGTCCATTTGCCGAAAAGCACGATGACGATATCGATGTTTTCGAAGTCCTGTTTTTCTACACAAAGATTCCAGGCCTGGTCATAGAGCCATTCCACTTCCGGGTCGCCCCATCCTTTTATGTCTCTGTAGCAGATACAGAGCCGGACTGTGAAATACAGGGTTTCACGTCGCGTTTCGCTACTTTGGGGCATGTCCTTCAAAAAGCCCAGGGCTTTTTTTATCAGCGTGGCGGCCTTGCCATAAGCGGAAAGGCGCATCATGCTGTCGACGGTTATCCTAATGTATTTTACCGCCTTATCGTACTCCTCGGACATCTCGTAATGACGTGCGATGTCTCCAGCGGCCTCTTCGATGTTGTCCTTGAAGTAGTCCTCAAGAATGCGCGCGATGTCACTATGGAGCATCATTCGCTGGGTTTGGCTCAGTTCCTGATAGAGATACTGCTGGAAGATGTAGCTCGAGAAATTGAATTTCGAGACAATCCCCTGGCTGCAACGGATACAGTCGTCCTCGGTTACCAGATGGTGCTGTTTTTGCAGGATTTTTGAAAGTGTCATGAGAATGTTGCGTTCAGGCATATCCATGGTCTTGGAAAGGACCTGCGCTATGAATGTGTAGCCCTGGACGCTTGCATACGAGAGAACCTCCACGAGAGAATCCTCCAGACGACCGATTCGTTCCTGGATGATACCTTCTATGCGGACAGGATAGGAATCCCAATCAAGGTTCGCATTGTTCGACCATACCCCGTCATTTTTGGAAACGACCATCCCCTTTTCAATCAACAGGTTCATGAGTTCGTTTATGAAAAGAGGGTTGCCATTGGTACGCTCGAAAAGTTTGTTGCGAAAATGACCATCGAGAATATTCCTGTTCGAATCCAACATCCTATCCATCAGTTCGCGACGATCAGCTTCGGAGACCTTGTCCAAGTCGACAAAGACATTGCCCAGGCTGATTTTCACCTCCGTAATCAGCTTGTTCAACAAGTGTTTTTCCCCGCCCACGATAATGTCGATGTCCGTACTTCGGTAGCTGCCGATTATCATCACAGGGCTGTTCTTGAGGCCGATTACGAGCTGGTAGAGCAGATTCACGGAGGACGGGTCTATCCATTGAAGATTGTCCACTATCAATACCAGACGGTATTTCTCCGCAATGGAGCGTACGGCATCGACATATTGCACGAGAATTTTTGACTCGTCTATGGAGCGCGCCGGTTCCTTCTCCTTTTCCTGGAAAAGGTTCTGGCCTATCGCAGAAATGATGGACGTCCCGGGAATGAAGTTCCCCAGCAGGTCGGGAGCATGCTCGAATACCGTCCTAGCGCAGAAACGGAAGACCTCCTTGAATTTTTCCTTTTCGGAATCCTTGGAGTCTTCCTCGTCGACGTCTTTCAACAACTGCTTGAGCAGTTCCTTGAACGGCTGGTAGGGTATATTGTAATCGGACTGTACATTGCAGCTGCTTGAAACAATAATCGTTTGGTCCGTGGTAGCGGAAATTTCATCGAGAAATTGGTTAATCAGGACTGTTTTCCCGGTTCCAGCCTCGCCTATGACGAATCTCAGTTGCTGTCGGCCGGACTGTCGCATGGCCTGATACGCATCCAACAGTTTCTTTTTTTCTTTTTCACGTTGTACAAATTGCATAAGTTAACCTATAAACGAATATACATTCAAATTACAGAATTGCAAATAAAATAAACTTATTCATTTTTCCCTCTACACGGCAATTTTCGGACGATTGCCATACATTTGTACATTGCCACACATACGTTGTATGACACAATTCACCATTCTTTATTTTGTATTATTTTTTTTTACTTTGTATTATAAAGTAAATGTCTTGATGCTCCGGAGCTATACTCCGGGAGGGCGGCTCCGGCCGTCGGGATTTTTTTTTGCAATCAGTGCTGAGATGTGGAATCAGTCACAGACATATTCCAACTCTTCGTATTCTCGTTCGAGCTTTGACATTTCTTCCTGATGTCGACGCATCACATCTTCGTATTCGTCTTCTGGCATAAGGCCTGCTTCGCGCCATCCTTCTATCTTTTCTGTTATAAATAGACGATTTACTAGATACTCATACCTATTAAAGATTTTGCTATTAAAAACAAATTGTTCAATGTTCTCTTCATTAGATTGCTTCCATTTATCTTTACATAAAGTGTCTACAGGCTGATGAGCCATTTGGTAATAATCATTACAGGCATCCATCAGATATGAACGAAAATATGTTTTCGACCTACCCTCTTTTTTATATCCATATATTCTACGAAATAGACCGCCATAAGCTTCCGTTCGAGGTAATAAAGGCAATGCATTTTCAATACCCTCCACACGGATATCCATCGATTTAAAATCATAATTTCTACAACGTGCTTTATTTTGAAACGGACATATCGTTATAGAGTCGCCCTTGTCATAGAAAAAGAAACACATAATCGGTTCATCAAATTCAACACTCCGATCATACACAAAATAGTAGCCATCCTTTGACGAATCCAATTCCGAGGAATGCTTTGTTAAATATCTATCAAAAAAGTCATCAAGATCATCTTGCCAAGCTTTGTCAATAGGACGCAATTCATATACATAGGGACCGCGAGATGAATGGCAAGCAACCAGGACAAGGCATACAATCACGACCATGAACAAGATATTTTTCATCATGCCATAAATATATACTGAATTGCCCGAAAGCACCCTCTTTTATTTCAAGTTCAGTTCGTCCCATAAATTATATTTGGGAAAAAAGGCCACCCATGATTAACACCACTCTCTGCTATATCGAACAAGACGGCAAATACCTGCTGTTGCACCGCGTCAAGAAGAAGAACGACATCAACAAGGACAAGTGGATTGGTATCGGCGGAAAGTTCATGGAATGGGAATCCCCGGAAGACTGCATCCGCAGGGAATGCCTCGAAGAAACAGGCCTCACCCTGATTCGGCCCAAGTACCGCGGTATTGTCACCTTCATCAGCGACGGCATGGACCAGACGGAATTCATGCACCTGTTCACGGCTACGGAATTCTCGGGGGAACTCAAGGAATGCGACGAGGGGAACCTGGAATGGGTCGACAAGGCGAAGGTCCGCGAACTCCCCCACTGGGACGGCGACCTGATTTTCCTCGCCCTGCTCGAAAGGGGCGAACCGTTCTTCTCGCTCAAGCTGACCTACGTGGGGAGCACCCTGACCGAAGCCCTCTTGAACGAGGAAAAAGTCACGCTTTCGGACTTTGTAGACGAAGACAGGGCTTAATTTCAGTCAAATTCCAGTCGATTTTCAGTCACAAAACGTAAATGCAAGTTTACAAACAGTCGTTTTGAGTTGTAAATTATTCAACAAAAATCAAAAAAAAGTAAACTTTTATACAAAAACGTGACAAAACATTGAAATTTATTTCCTATATTAAAAACATACTCCAAACCAACCCCATAGAAGCCGACCTAGAGTTAGGTCGACTTCTTCATTTTTGGGGAAATTCGGGATTTAGAACAGGAAACCGCCGAAACGCGCGATAACGCCGGCAAAAACCACGCTCACCATGGTCATGAGCTTGATGAGGATGTTCAGCGAGGGGCCCGCGGTATCCTTGAACGGATCACCCACGGTATCGCCCACGACGGCGGACTTGTGCGTCTCTGAGCCCTTGCCACCATAGTTGCCCTTTTCGACAAACTTCTTCGCATTGTCCCACGCTCCGCCGGCATTGTTGAGCATCGTCGCAAGTGCAAAGCCGCTGGCAAGACCGCCGACAAGCAAGCCGAACACGCCCGCAACGCCCATGAACAAACCAACAACCACAGGGACAACCACGGCAATCAACGACGGGAGCACCATCTCGCGCTGCGCACCGACAGTCGAGATTTCGACGCAACGGGCGTAATCGGGCTGGCCCGTGCCTTCCATGATGCCCGGAATTTCGCGGAACTGGCGGCGAACTTCTTCCACCATCGCGCTCGCGGCGCGGCCCACTGCCTTGATCGTCAGCGCGCAGAAGATGAATCCCATCATCGCACCGATAAAGAGACCGCCAAGCAGCATCGGGTTCATGAGGTTCAGGTTGTACACATGCATGAAGTCCGTGTAGTTGACGCGGCTCGCCACCATGCCTATCAGGTCGCCGTTGGCCGAAATGGCGCGGGTTCCCTCATCCAAAAGCTTCACGCCGGGGACATTCCCGACAACCTTCAAGAGGTCGTCAGCATGGTTCACGAACGCAACGCTCCCCACGCGCCATACGCCTTCGGCGGAAGACGCGAGGTGGCCAATCCAGATCTTGATTTCTTCCACGTAAGACGCAAGCAGAGCCATCGCGGTCAAGGCGGCAGAGCCGATAGCAAAGCCCTTACCCGTCGCTGCCGTCGTATTCCCGAGCTGGTCGAGTTCGTCGGTACGCGCACGCACCTTCTCGTCGAGCCCGGCCATTTCGGCATTGCCGCCAGCATTATCGGCAATCGGGCCGAACGCATCCGTGGCCAGCGTGATGCCCAGCGTACTGAGCATACCGACTGCGGCGAAACCGACGCCGTAAAGGCCCATGGCCATGTTCTGGAAGCCGCCCGCACAGCCGAACGCGGCAATGATGCCGATGACAATCGTCACCACGGGCAGCCCCGTCGAGAACATGCCCACGGAAATGCCATCGATAATCGTCGTCGCGGCTCCGAGCTTGGCCTGCCCCGCAATCCCGCGGGTGGGCTTGTAAGCATCAGAAGTGTAGTATTCGGTAAACTGGCCAATCAGCACGCCCGCGGCAAGCCCCGAGAGCACGGAGCCAAAAATACCGAGCGAGATGAAATCCAGCTTTACGAGCACAAAGAGGGTAATCAGCACCAGGATAGACGAGCCGAGCGTCCCCGTCAAAAGCGAACGCAGCAGCGACTTGGTGTCGGCATCTTCCTTGGTTCGCACCATGAAAATTCCAACAATCGAGAGAACAATACCAATGGCAGCAACGAGCATCGGGGAAATCACGTAGGTCAGCCCGACACCCGGCAGTGCAGCACCCAACGCCGCCGTCGCGAGTATGGAACCGCAATAGGATTCGTAGAGGTCGGCGCCCATGCCGGCCACATCGCCGACGTTGTCGCCCACATTGTCCGCAATCGTCGCCGGGTTGCGCGGGTCGTCTTCCGGGATACCGGCTTCCACCTTGCCGACAAGGTCGGCGCCGACATCCGCCGCCTTCGTGTAAATGCCGCCGCCCACACGCGCGAAGAGCGCCTGGAGCGACGCACCCATGCCGAACGTGAGCATTGTCGTCGTAATTTCGACCATCTTGCCGTGACGCCATGCATCGTTATTGATAAGCGCATCCGACCAGCCGCCTAGCGAAAGCTTGGCGGCGATATCCGCACCGAAACCGAACACATTGTTGTCGTAGATGTAGTTGAGCGCGAAGAACCAAGCCGAAATGTCGAGCAAGCCAAAACCCACCACGACAAGGCCCATCACGGCACCGCTACGGAACGCGATAACAAGGCCCTGATTCAAGCTGGAAATCGCCCCCTGCGCCGTACGGGCGCTCGCATAGGTGGCCGTTTTCATGCCCAGAAAACCGCAAAGCCCGCTAAAGAAGCCACCCGTAAGGAAGGCCACCGGCACGAACGGATTCTGGATTTTGAAGAAGGCAAGTGCCACGAAAATGAGGAAGAGCGCGACAAATACAATCGACACCGTCTTGTACTGCCGCCTCAGATAAGCGTAGGCACCCATACGAACATACCGAGCAATGGATCGCATCTTGTCGGTGCCGGACGGTTGCTTTATCATTTTCTTGAAGAAGTTGTAAGCCATGCACAAGGCCAAAATGGCCGCAACAGGAACGAAATACCAATAGCTTGGAATCGTGATCATGGAGACCTCATTTTATATGGGAAAAAAGCCTAGAATTAATCTATCACAAAAAATTCCAAATGAAATATGTTTTTTAATTATTTGCAAAAAAATGTCAATACACAAAAAGGCATTATTCCAATTTGTACGAAGAGTTTTTTTATCAAGGGATTTTTGGAATTTTTTCTACAACGGTTTGCCGCGGCGCATGGCGCGGATGTTTTTCGGAAGTACTTCCTTGTGCCACTTGATCCATTCGTCGTAATAAATGTAGTGCCGTTCGCGCTGTCGGAACGTCCGGCCATGGACGACTCGGCGCCCCCCTCGCATCTCGATCGGAACGACGATATGCAGGCACTCATGATAAACGACTCCTGCCACTGCGTAGAACGGGCAGTTCGCAGCATCGTAACCCCTGCTGATGCTAATCAAGTGGAAATCTTCCCCTGTTAACGGGTCTTTGCGGACAGAGTGGAAACTGAGCCCGCCGACGCGGTTGCTCCACGTGATGCGGCACGACAGAGCCCCTTCAAAATAAGTCTCGTTGATAGCGGCCAACACCTGGGATAAGTTGTGGTACTTACCCTGCGGGCAAATCGGCGGAATGCGGCTCTTGCTTTCGACGGGCTTGTCACCCCGATCGACCAGGACCTGGTCCACCACAGCCCAGAAGCGCGTCACGAGGTCCTTCGTTGCGGCCCTGTTTTTCGCGGTCTTGCGGCGGACGGCATGTTCTGCCCATTCCGCAGCCAGTTCGCGTGCCGGAGCAAACTCCGGGGCCTTCATGTATTCGGGCAACACCACTTCTGGATGGCCAAAAAGGAACGCCCCCTTGCAACGAATGCTCTTCTTCAAAAGCGGACTGTAATGGAAGCGCACGAGACCGTTCGCCGAGCAGTTCGGCGAAATTCCCGATTCCAGCGCAACTTGGGTATCCGCCTTGGGCGTACCGAACAAATCCATCTGGAAATCAAGCAGACCCATCAGCGCATCACCCCCTCGAAGGCGTTCATCGCCAAAAGCCCACCAAAGAACGACTCCGGCAACATGAGCGGAGCATAGTGTTCAGAAATTCCGTAAATGGCGTCTTCGATATTGTCGGGCAGGTACACGATGTAGCTATCGTTCTTGTCGGTCTTGAGGAACTCGGGCGTGCAGTACTTGGGATCGGTCTCGCTGAAGTACATGCGACAAGAGACCGGCCTCACTGGATAGATGAGGCAGTCGCCCTTGTGGTCCGAGAAGGGGCACGGGATCCATTCGGAGAAGTATCCGTGGAGCGCCTGGTCCTCGGATTCATCATCGGAGGGGCAGGTCTCGCGGTACTTGTTGAAAATTTTCTCGAAAAGCGTCGAGCGCATCTGGCATGCTTCCATCACGGAGACCAGATTGTCGTGTCGGCGGAGTTCCCCATATATATAAATGAGTTCAAACGGCGAAACCGACATGGGGTAATGGTGGCAGCAGTTACCGCAGGCGGCCCGACACTGGATGGGGCGGGGCTGCTGGGGCAAGACGGCGGCGAGATAGCGCGCGAAAGTTTCGTGGAAAACCTTGGTAAAACGGATAATTTCGGGCAACTGTTCGGACAAGTTGTCGGAATCGATGGCGTTTTCGCGGCCCAACTTGGCGGCCAGTGCGTCAAGGCGGTCCCTTTCGGCAAGCAAAAGAGCCGAAAGCCGCATCTCGGCATGGCGGTATGCCTTTGTGGGGAAATAATCGCGATACATGTCCATCTCGGACCAAATATATTTTTATAGAAGGGCCAAAACTACCCTCATTCTGCATTTTACCAAAAAAAAGAAAGCACTTGTAACAAAAAACAAGTATTTTTGAATTAAAATGTTATTTTTAATGGAAAGAGGAGTGTCGTAACCCGCTATGAGACTCAGCAAGTACGTTCAATTTTTTTCACTCGCCGCGATGATTGCGACTAGTGTCGTCGGTTGCAACATTTTTAACCCCACGGGGAAAGAGCGCATTGACGACAGCGACACGGATGCCCTCATCTACGAAGGATACATCGACATCCAAAAAGCCGAATATACCCGTGCAGCCCTGAATTTTTCGAAAGCCATCCACAACGATTCCGCAAACTCCAGGGCCTGGTACGGGCTTGCCAAAGCAGTCTTGAACCAATACGGCCTGAATGTCTTCGAAATGCTCAAATACGCGAAAACGGAAAACAACACGAACGGATTCATGAAAATGTCCGATTTCGAGGTGGAAAAATACCGCGTAGGAATAGACACCGTGCTCAAGGTCGTAGACCAGTTTATCGAACGCGACACCACCGGCAAGACGGACAAGCAAATCCGGTTCTCCACAATCGCGAACAGCTACACCATTCTCCAGCTTACAAACGTCGCCATTCTCGTCCGGAAGGCATCGTCGGACGCAAACCGGATGTTCAATTTCGATGGCGCATCCAACCAGATTACCATTGAGTGGAGCAACCTCCAGAACATCACCTCGGCCGAAGCCGTTGAAACCGTGAACTCCCTTGCAGCAAGCGCACAGGCTCTCAAGACCGACCCCGACAACACCTTCCCCATTTTCCGCAGTTTCATTTCTGGCGTGGACACCGTCTCCGACGAGGAGTTCAAGAGCGGGACCATGGCAGTCTCCGACCAGATTATCGAGATGTCGGAAACCCTGAACAACAACCCGGAACGCGCCGATATATTCATCAAGGTCGGGAACGGAATCGACGACGATGGTGACGGCTGCATCGACGAAGAAGTCTGGGACGGACAGGACAACGACGGAGACGGCGAAGTCGACGAGGACCAGCGCCCCGGATCTGTCCTGGTATTCAAGACCCACTGGGTCAAGCGTGCCGTGGCCTCGCTGAAGATTCCCGAAGGGAGCATCTACGAGACGCTCGACATCGACAAGAACGGAACCGCGATGGACCCCAATGAGTGGGAATTCCTCTATGCCGAACCGGATGACCGCGACGCCAACAGGGACCACCGCCTGAAATTCGCCTTAAACATCTCGTTCGTGCCCGGTCCGGGCGGCGACATGGTCCAGAACAAGGAACTCGCCCGAAGGGATACCGACATCAACAATATCCACTACGACCTTGCCTGGCGCAAGGCGAACATCGGTGGTTGCTGGGTGAACTACACCGACGTAGACTTCCTCAACTGGTTCCAAGGGAGGAACTAGGCAATGAAAAAAGCACTTGCACTGTTCTTCGCGCTGGCCCTCTCTTCACAAGCCTTCGCCGCAAAGGCACCCACGCACCATTCTATCCGAGCCGAATCCATGGGTAACGCCCATGTTGCCGTAGTAGACGACAAAGAAGCCATCTATTTCAACTACGCAGGTCTCTCGCAAATCAACAGGTTGGGCAACTACGAAAAACGCCCCGAACAAGGATACTACCCGCGCAACTACTTCGACATGCGCCTCAACCTCGGCGGTGCCGGCCCGTTTGAATCGTATTTCGCCACCTACCAGGATGCGAAGGACCTCCAAAAACTTTATAACCGTGTAAACCAGGCCGCCGAAGAGACAGGGCTCTCGCAAACGAACCTGTTGCTCGATACCCTCTCGGCGCATCCAGAGCTTATCCATACGCTCAACAGCTACGACCACAAGGCTCTCTCCATGAAGGTCAAGATGGATGCGGAACTGGCCCTGCACAACTTGGGCGGAGCCATCTGGGTCGACGGAAACGTTGCACCTTATATTGACGCAGGCCTCGTGCTCCCCTACCTCACTATCGACACGTTCTACGTGGACGCCGTGATGCAGGGCGGTATCGCCTACGACTTCACCAACGAATTTTCCTTCGGTATCGGCATCAAGGGCGCAAAGCGCCAGAAAGTCGAAATGATTGTCATGGACATCGCGAACTACGAGACGATCAACGACACACTGCAAGACCGCTTTGACGATGCAGAAAAGCACGTATTTGACACGAAGACCATTTCCATCGGTATGGATTTCGGTACGCTGTGGCAGGCCACCCGCGAGGTGCGCCTCGGCCTTTCGCTCCGCGACGTGTATTTCAAGGACCTCGCCGGCGACAAGATTACGCCGAACCTCACAATGGGCGTGAACTACAGCCCCAGGTTTTTCAACGTGAACACGGCCTACGCCCGTAAGTTCAACATTGCCTGCGACTATGCCGACGCCTTTGACAGCGACCGAAACTACAAGATTATGCACCACTTCAACCTCGGTCTCGAAATCGAGCAAGTCCTCTTGGCCTGGCCAGGGCTCAACAACCAGTTGAGGGTCCTTTCCGGCCGCCTGGCGGCGGGCTTCAAAGGCGGTTACCCCACCGCTGGCGCGGGTGTCGAGATCCTGCACGTGCTCACGCTCGAATTCGCCACATGGGCCGAAGAACGTGGCTACTACACCGGTCAAGACGAAGAACGCATCTATATGGGCCAAATCAGCCTCGGATTCTAGCCAAGGCAAGAAATCGAACCCTTCTTGATATTGCAAAAGTGGCGCAAAATTTCTAAATTGCGCCCAAATTGAACGTTTTCTTTCAAGAAGAGCAATATGGATCAGACAAAAATCAGAAACGTAGCCATCATCGCCCACGTCGACCACGGTAAAACGACCCTGGTGGACCAACTTCTCAAGCAGTGCGGAACCTTCCACGAAGGTGAAGAAGTCAACGAGCGCGTGATGGACTCCGACAACCTTGAACGCGAACGCGGCATCACCATCCTCTCCAAGAACACGAGCGTCATGTACAAGGGCTATCGCGTAAACATCGTCGATACCCCGGGGCACGCCGACTTCGGTGGCCAGGTGGAACGCGTGCTCGGCACGGTTGACGGTGTACTCCTGGTTGTCGATGCGTTCGAAGGCCCCATGGCCCAGACGCGCTTTGTGACCCAGAAGGCTCTTGAGCTCGGGCTTATCCCCATCGTGGTGGTGAACAAGATCGACCGCGACGGCTGCAACCCCCACGGCGCTCTTGACAAAGTATTCGACCTGTTCTGCGAACTGGACGCCAACGAGGAACAGCTGGACTTCGACAAGGTGTTCGGCTCTGGCCGCAAAGGCATCTGCAAGGCCGAAATGGAAGACCCGGACGGCGACTTCAGCATCCTCATGGACAAGATTATCGAACGCATCCCGGCACCCAAGGGCGACCCCGCCGCCGAACCGCTCCTCCAGATTGCCTCGCTCGAATACTCCACGTTCCTCGGCCGCCTGGCCGTGGGCCGCGTGCAGCAGGGTACAATCAAGCCGAACCAGACCTATGCCCAAGCCTTCACCGACGGCACCGTGAAGACCATCCGCCCGCAGAAGATCCTGCGTTACGAAGGCCTCACCCCGAAGCCGGTCGACGAAGCCGGTCCGGGCGAAATCATTCTCATTGCAGGTCTCGACACCTTCGACATCGGCGATACCATCAGCGCCACGAGCAACCCGAAGCACCTGCCGCGCATCCACATTGACCCGCCGACCATCTCCATGATTTTCACCGTGAACACCTCGCCCCTCGCCGGCAAGTACGGTGGCAAGTTCATGACGGGCAACCAGCTCCAGGAACGCCTGGAGCGCGCCCACATGGCAGACCCCGCCCTGTTGGTCGAAAAGGTCGACGGCGCATCCACATTCAAGGTGTCGGGCCGTGGCATTCTGCACCTCACGATCCTCGTCGAAAACATGAGGCGCGAACTTTACGAATTCACCATCGGAAGCCCGCAGGTGATTTTCCAGAACGACGCGAACGGCAAGCTTTTGGAACCGGTCGAAGACTTCAAGGTCGAAGTGCCGAACGAATTCAGCGGAGCCTGCATCCAGGAAATCCAGCAGCGCAAGGGCGAAATGGTCAACATGGTCACCGATGACAACGACCGCGTCTCCCTCGAGTTCATCGTCCCGAGCCGTGGCCTTATCGGCATCCGTCCCAAACTCCTTTCCCTTTCCAAGGGTTACGCCGTCACGCAGTCCTTCTTCAAGGAATACCAGCCGTACAAGGGCGAAATCCCGACACGCATCAATGGCGTGCTTATCGCGAAGGAACCGGGCGAAGCCGCCAGCTACGCACTCTCCAACCTGGAAGACCGTGGCTACCTCATCATTGGTCCGGGTGCCGAAGTTTATCCGGGCATGATTGTGGGCGAACACAACCGCGACGTTGATATCACTGTGAACGTCACGAAGGGCAAGCACCTTACCAACATGCGATCCAAATCTGCCGACGACATGATCCAGTTGACTCCGTATCGCCGCATGACCCTGGAAGAATGCGTCACCTTCATCAACGAAGATGAATGCATCGAAGTCACGCCGGAAGTGCTGCGCCTGCGCAAGACAGAGCTCGACCCCATCAGGAGAAAGCAGCTGTCGAAGCGTCCCGCTGAAGAAGAGTAGTGAGTGGCAAGAGACTAGGATCTAGAGGTTAGAATCTAGAGGCTAGGAGGTTCTCGGAATTGTCATTCGCAGGCGCATGACTCGTCGGCTCAGCCATGCCGAAACGCAAGCGTTTTGGCATGGCATTCGCCTTGGTTGTCATTGCGAAGGGCGAATAGCCCTGAAGCAATCTACAAAAACTTAAGAAGCCCCGCATGCGGGGCTTTTCTTGTGTAAGTGAGAGATGAGGATCTAGGGGCTAGGATCTAGAGACTAGGGAGAAATATCACGGCTTCGCCGCCTTATATTGACGCACGAAGTGCGTGATTCTTTTTTCACTAGCCTCCCACCTAAAGGTGGCCATGCCCACATAAGTGCTAAAGCAC